>MEDZ01000007.1 GCA_001724275.1 Gemmatimonadetes bacterium SCN 70-22 | reverse complement strand
GTCCCCTCCCGTCGCCCCCGAGCCCCCGGCCGGCGACGCACCCGCCGACTCGCGCGTCGCGGCCCGGAAGCTCCCGCTCGGCTGCCACTCGGGTGCCGGCCCCGCGCCGGTGGTCGCGTCGTCCGGCGGCTGCAGGGCGAGCCGGGAGAGCGAGGGGAGCCGGGTGGCAAACTCGCCCGTGCGCCACGAGGCCGGGTCGTCGAGCGGCGCCGCGCCGATCGCCGAGGCGCCGGGAGGGAGCCCCGGCCGCTGCGCCGCAGGGGGATCCCCCTCGCGATACGGGATCTCGAGTTCCACCGTGACCCCGCCCATCGCGGCCTCACGGAGTTCGAACCGGTGGCCGGCGCCATAGAGCTGGCGCAGGCGCTCGCTGGCATTGCGCAGCCCGATGCCCTGGCGCGGCACGCCGTCGCGCGACCGCTCGCCCCGCCGCAACCCGATCCCGTCGTCCTCGACCCACAGGACGAGCCGCTCTCCCTTCCGCTCCGCCCGGACGACGACCTTCCCCGCCCCCTGCCGCACGGAGAGCCCATGCCGGATCGCGTTCTCCACGAGCGGCTGGAGAATGAGGTGGGGGACGAGGGCGCGGCGCAGCGACGCCGGGACGGCGACACCGACCTCCAGCCAGTCGGAGAAGCGGGCGCGCTGGATGTCGAGGTACGGCTCCAGCGCCGCCAGCTCCTCGTCGAGCGTGACCTCGTCGCGCCCCGATCGCTCGAGCGAGATGGCGAGGAGGGCGTGCAGCCGCCGCAGCATCCGCTCGGCGGCGTGCGGCGCCTCGTGCGCCAGCTCGGAGATCGCGTTGAGGGCGTTGAACAGGAAGTGGGGCTGCAGCTGCAATTCCAGGTATTGCAGCTGGGCGCGCGACAGCTGCGCCTCGAGGAGGTGGGCCCGGACGGTCCGGTCGACGTACCGCCGGCGCACGGCCAGCGCATGCCCCATCACCACCAGCGAGGCATAGACGAACAGCCAGACGTCGAGCCAGTAGAGGAGGACCGGGAGGTACGACTCGGGCGCCCACTCGGAGAAGGCCGCCAGGACCAGCCGCCGCCACCAGGTGATGCCGGCGGCGCAGCCGAGCGCCGCCAGCGCGTGTGCGCCGATGCTCCGTGCCCATCCCACGCGCGACGGGGCGACCCACCGCGTCAGGCGGAACACCAGGGGCGTGAGGAGCGCCCACCCCCACGCCACCGCCAGCGCCGTGGGCATGGCCCAGCGCCACGCCGCCCACGGCTGCGGCGCCGACAGCGACCAAACGATTCCGTGCATCACGCCGAACACCGTCCAGGCACCGGCGACGATGGCCCAGGCGGGAGGCGAGAAGGGGCGGGAGGCGGGGGCGGCCGGCGCGACCATGCGAGGAGGGAGGCGCACCGGAAGCGCCGCCGGCCCGGGGGCCGGCGGCGGAGGGGGCGCGTGGTCCAAGAAACCGGAGTGGGGGGAAGGTTCCAAGTCGCGCGGGATGAGTCGAGGGCTGTGCGACACGAGCCGAGCGTCGGCGGCGCGCCACGCCTCGGCGGGCCACGCCACAGCACGCCACGTCACCACGCGCCATGCCACAGCGTGCCACGCCACTTGGATACGAGAAGAGGGGACGAAGGTTTCCCCCCTCCCCTCCCCTCCCCACCTTCCCCCGCACACGAACCCGCGGGACGGCGGGACGGCTCGGTGCCGCCCCGCCAGCGCTACGGAGTGCGCGCCAGCGCTACGGAGTGCGCGCCAGCGCTACGGAGTGCGCGCCAGCGCCTCGGCCACGGCGAGCGCGGCGCGCACCGCCTCCGTGTCGCGTCGCGCGGCGCCGCGGGGCGCGATCGCACGCTCCAGCGCGGCGATCCCCTGCTGCCCGATCAGGGTGACGGCCAGACGCAGGTTCTCCTGCGCCAGCTCGCGGCGGCGCGTATCGGCGTGCGTTCGCCCGGGCGACGCAAAGGCGCGGGCAAAGCGCGTCCCGGCATCGGCGCGCGCCGCCAGGGCACCGCGTGCCGCGACGGTCGGGTATGCGAGGCGCTGGAGGCGCGTGGCCACCTTGCGCGGGAATCGAATCATGGCTCGTCCTCCTGTGAGGTGACGGTGGATGGAACGGCGGGCGCGACCAAACGAGGACGCCCCGCCGGCGAGGTGCGCGGGCGGGGCGTCGAACAAGGCTCGACAAAGGGCGAGTGCGTCCTCACGCACTCCCCGTTCCCGCTGGCGCCCCGGCGCCACTGGTCGGCAGCACCCGCACGACGCCGCAGCGCCCTCGTGGAGCGATTGCTCCGCGGAGGAACCACGAGCGTGGCGTGGGATCGAGGTCGACGTATGGGCGCATCGAGATGGCTCGGTGTGGCAGGTGACAGGGAGACCCCGGGTGGGGCGCCTCCGTCACAACATGGTGGAATTGCCCCTTGGTTCGCACGCGGTGCGGGTGCACCTTGTTCTCCCCCCTGCCAAGACACCGATGAGCGAGTGGTCCCCCGACTCCGACGACAGCTTCCGCAACGACGAGGACTTCGCGGGCGGTGATGAGGGTGAGGGCGTCGCGCGCGTCGTGACGCTCGCCCCCGTCGCCCTGCGCCTCACCCCCACGGCGCACCCGCGTGCCCCGGAGGGGCACGTGGTCTTCCGGGCACTTGGCGCCGTGGAAGGAGAGCTTTCGGACGATTCGCCCGTGCTCGCCCAGGGGTCGCTCCCGCAGCCGACGTTCACCGCGGTCCAGGAGGTCGGGCTCTTCGCGCGCCCGGTCCCCCTCATGCTGACGGCGCACGCGGACGAGGGAGGAATCCGGGCCGTCCTCGCCGCCCTCGTCCCCGTGCAGGAGCTGGAGCGCGTCGAGCGTGCTACGCTCGCCGCCGAGGAGCCGTGGCTGGCCAGCGCGTCCGGCGCATCGGCGCCCGCGCCCTTCGAGGAAGGTGAGGGCGAGGAGGGCGGCGGCGCGCCGCCGCTCGTCCCCTTCGCCCTCGGCGTGGTGCTGCGCTTCCAGGAGAACCGGCAGCACCCCGAGAGCCTGGACGACGAGGCGGTCGACCTCCTCGCCACGATCCTCTCGGGAGGGGCGATGGACGCCGACCGCAAGCGAGTGGAGAACCTGCTCAAGTCGCTCTGACGGCGTCCGACCGTCGTCTCCGAACGGCCCGGGCGGCCTCAGCCGCGGCCTCAACTGCCGCAGTCACAGCCGCCGAGGCCGCCGGACCGGAGCGGCCGCCCCACGTGCAGCGGCCGCCCCAGATGCAACGAATGCGTCAGGCGTACACGCCGCGTAGCCGGTGGGCGGTGGCCACGCGGCCGACGGCGAGCATGTAGGCAGCGGTCCGCATCGTGACGCCGTGCTGCGTGGCAAGGCGCAGGACGTCGGCAAAGCTCCGCCGCATGACCTCGGTGAGCCGCTCGTTGACCTGCGACTCGGTCCAGTACCAGGCGGCGCGGTTCTGCACCCACTCGAAGTACGACACCGTCACCCCGCCGGCATTGGCCAGGATGTCGGGGACGACGAAGATCCCCTTGGACTCGAGGATGGCGTCGGCGGCGGCGGTGGTGGGGCCGTTTGCCCCCTCGCAGATCACCTTGGCCCGGATGCGCGACGCGTTGCGGCTGGTGATCACGTTCTCCAGCGCGGCGGGAACGAGGAGGTCGACCTCGAGCGTCAGCAGCTCGTCGTTCGTGATCGCATCGCCCTTGGGATACCCTTCCAGCGTCCCGTGCGTGCGCACCCAGGCGATCGCGTCGTCGACGTCGACCCCGCGCTCGTCGTGGATGGCCCCCGTCTTGTCGCCGATGGCGACCACCCGACAGCCGTCGCGGGCCAGCAGCTGCGCCGCCGTCGAGCCCACGTTCCCGAAGCCCTGGACGGCGACCGTGGCCCCGCGCATCGGCATGCCGACGTACGACATCGCCTCGCCGGCGCTGATGGCGACGCCGCGCCCGGTCGCCTCACGGCGCCCTAACGAGCCCCCCATCGCGACCGGCTTTCCGGTCACCACGGCGGTCTCGGGCTGGCGGGCGTGCATGGAGTAGGTGTCCATGATCCACGCCATGACCTGCTCGTTGGTGTTGACGTCGGGGGCGGGGACGTCGGAGTCGGGGCCCAGCGTGTGGATGATCCCGGCGGTATAGCGGCGCGTGAGGCGCTCCTTCTCCCGCAGCGACAGGGTGAACGGGTCGCACAGCACGCCCCCCTTGGCGCCGCCGAAGGGGAGGTCGACGACGGCGCACTTCCACGTCATCCATGCGGCCAGCGCCTTGACCTCGTCGAGCGACACGCCGACGTCGTACCGGATCCCCCCCTTGCCGGGGCCACGGGCCGTGCTGTGGATGACGCGATATCCGGTGAAGACCTGGATGTCACCGTCGTCCATCTCCACCGGGACGGCGACGATGATCTCCTTCTCGGGGTGGCGCAGGATCCGGTCGATCCCGACTTCGAGGTCGAGGAGGCGGGCGGCCTGGCCGTAGCGGGCCAGCATCGCGTCGAAGGGATTCTCCTCGCGCAGCGTCGCTGACGCCGGCGGGGTGCCCGGCTGCCGCGGGTCGGCGACGGGGGTGACGGGTTCGCGAATCAGGAGATCGGGCGTGGTGTTCTCGCGGGCCATGGAAGGCTCCTCTTGGAACGGAGACGGAGTGCGTGACAGGAAGCGCCGACGTCGCGTCAGGCGGCGTCGAGCGGGACGTGCAAGAGTTCGTCGAGCGCGCGCGCCATGAGTTGCGCCGCCGAGATGGCCACCCCTTCGCTGGCATACGAGGGGAGGACGTACTCGATGGCGAACGGTGTCGCGCGTCCGCGCCGCTCGCGGTAGAGGCGCGCCAGCGGTTTGCGGCCGTCGGTGATCCACTCGTACGCGCCATCGTGCACGAGGTGTAGGTCCTCGATGACCGGTTCGTGGCGTCGCCACCCCGGGAATTCGCGGAAGAGGACCGCGTCGAGCACGTGCCACAGGGCGACGACGACGGAGACCGCCTCCTGTTCCGAGCCGAGGCCGTACAGACGGATGGCGCGATTGCGGATCGACGCGATGGTCCGCCCGTCGGCATTCTCCAGTCGATGGCCGTTGTCGCCATCCGCCAGGATCTTCACCATGAGGTCCTCCCCGGGGTCAACCCCGGTTGCCGGAAGGCGCCAGCACCGCCGCACGATGCGGCTTGGCGTGGACGCCTTGCATTTCAGCGTTTGGTTTGTGGCGGGACAGCGCGTGCGGCGGGGCGGCCCCGCTCACGCCTGGCGCAGGGGCGTGTCCCGCGGGCGCCGCTCACGGCGCCAGGTGCAAGGCGCCCCGTCCAGCGAGATTGCCGGTGGGGCGATCGCCCGGGCGGCCGGCTTCGCTCAGGGGCGAAGCGGGGCGACCCGGGGAGCCAGTCGCATCTCCGACACGCGCGTGCGGCGCGTCCCGGCGGCGACGAAGGTGGGGATGCAGCTGTCGGTGGTGCGGGCGTTGGCGGCGCGCCCGGTCCAGGAACGGACACGCGTCCGCGGACGGCATTCCATGCCGCCGCACCGGCGCGCGAAACCGCTCACACGGGACCGCTGGGACACGACGTCACTCCATGATCGGGGGAAGGGCACCACGCCCGAACAGGCGCCGCCGGGCAGGGGCCTCGCGGCGGCACCACATCGTGTATGGAAACCTAGCGCCGAATGCCCGAGAGTCAACCCGCTGGCGCCCCGCCCCGCACCTAACGCGCCGGGACGATGAGCACCGGACACCGGGCGCCGCGCAGCAGCGCCGTCGAAACGCTCCCCGGGAAACGCCGCCCGGCCGGCGCCTCGCCGTGCGTCCCGCACGCCAGGAGGTCGAAGGCCCCGCGCGCGGCCAGGGTGAGGATCGCGGGGGCCGCCTCGCCCCGGAGGAGCACCGTCTCCACGCGCCCGCCGACACGTCCCTCGAGAGATGCTTCCAACTGTTGGAAGAGTCCAGCCACCCCCTGCTCGTAGATGGCGGCCAGCCCCTCGGCGCCAAGCGCCTGGAGATCGGTTTCGGGAGCCACGTGGGCCAGGGTGACGGTCGCCCCGGCGTCGACGAGGTCGATCGCCGCCGCCGCGGCGCGCCGGCTCACCGCGCTGAAATCCATGGCCACCAGGACGCGCGTCGGCAGGTGCGCCACCCCCGGCGGCACCGCCACCACCGGCACCGGCGACGTCTCCAGCAGCTGCAAGACGGCGTCCTCGCTGGCCGGACGCTCCGCCCCGCCATGCGCGCCCAGCCCGGCCAGGATGCAGGCGCTCCCGCGCCGGCGCGCCTCCTCCGCCAGCAATTGCGCCGGATTGCCCGTCGCCGCCTCCACCGTGAAGTAACCCGACAGGCCAACGGTCGCGTGGACCCGACGCCGCAGCGCGTCGCCCAGGGCATCACGCCGCCCCGACTCCATCACGCTGGCGTCGACATCGACAAAGGCCCACACCGGAAACTCGACCGGGCGGACGACGCCAAGGACGTGGGCATTCACCCCGCCCCGCCGCGCCAGCAGCTCCGCGAGATGCAGCGCCCCCGTCGACAACGCGGAGTCCTCGGCGTACACCAGCACCGGGCCCCGCATCGACGCGCGCTCCGCTGACGGCGTGGGTGTGGCGGCCTCGCGCGCGGCATCGCGGATCGGGTCTCTCATGTGTTCTCCCCCTCGGCACGAATCGGTGGGTCGGCGTCGCCGCGTGTGGCCCCGGCACCGCCCAAAGCTGGCGCGCCACGCGCAGGAAGACCATCGGCCGTCCCTGCGCGCCTCGTCGGGGAGATGCCGTACGGGGAGGAGCCGGGCAACCGGGTCGCGCCCCCTCCGCTAGACTTCCAGACGTACTTGCGACGCGCTCGTGCGAGCCGGGCACTCGCGAGGCGCGCCACCTGGCCGCCGGAGTCCTTGGTCGCACGGCGACGCCGAGGGAGCCGGTTCCGTCGCCCCCGCCACCACCGCCGACCGTTCCTCGATGGACCGCCACCACGCATCCGACGCGTCCCCGCGCGCGCCGCTTCCACCCCCTCCCGACCTCCCGGGGGAGGACGAGCGCTCCCGTGCCGGCGGGCCCGCCATGCGCCGCCCGGCGCACGCCTCGTTAGGGTACACCTACATCGTCGCCGCCGCCCTGCTCTGGGGGACGATCGGCCCGGCGGCGCGCTTCGCGCTTCGCGCCGGCATCGAGCCGCTCGAGATCAGCTTCTGGCGCGCGGTCATCGGCGGCGCGCTGTTCGTGCTGCACGCGGCCATGCGGGGCCGCCTCCGTGTCGCGCGCCGCGACCTCCCGGCGGTTGGCGGCTTCGCCCTGCTCGGGGTGACGATCTTCTACTGGTCGTACTTCCGGGCCGTGGAACTCGGGGGCGCCGCCCTCGCCGCGATCCTCCTCTACACCGCGCCGGCGTGGGTGGCGCTGGCCGCGGCGCTCTGGCTCGGCGAGCAGTTGACGAGGCGAAAGGCGCTCGCCGTCGGGGTGACGCTCGCCGGGATCGCACTCGTGGCGCTCGGGAGCGGCGCGAGGGGTGGAAGCCTGGCAGCGGTGCGAGGGCCGGCGATCGCCTGGGGCCTCCTCGCGGGGGTGGCCTACGCCGCGTACTACCTGTTCGGCAAGCGATACTTCGCGCGGTACGAGGCGTCGACGTTGTTTGCCTACGCCCTCCCGCTCGGTGCGGTGCTGCTCTTGCCGGGGGTGACGTTCGCGCCGAAGTCGGGGATGGAGTGGCTCGTCCTCGTCTTCCTGGGAGTCGTACCGACCTACGGCGCCTACCTGCTGTACAGCGCCGGCCTGGCGCGGGTGGAGGCGACGCGCGCCGCGACCGTCGCGACGCTGGAGCCGGTGGCGGCGGCGGCGCTCGCCTATGTGGTGTGGGGGGAGGCGCTGCGGGGCCGCGGATACCTTGGCGCGGCGCTGGTGCTGGCGGGGGTGCTGTTGGCGGCGACCGATCGCGACGCCGGGGAGGGCGCGGAGGTGCCACACGAGGGGCCGGCGCCGGTCCGGTGAGCGGGACGGGCGCGGCAGGGACGACAGAATCCCCGGTGTCCAGACGGACACCGGGGATTCTCGTTATTGGGGTGCAACCATACAGAGCGGGCGATGGGACTCGAACCCACGACGTCCAGCTTGGGAAGCTGGCATTCTACCAACTGAATTACGCCCGCAAGTTGCGGAACAATAAGCGGTCGACGCGTCGTGACGCAAGGATGACGCGGCATAGACGCTTGGCAAGGCCTCCATGACGCTGAGCAGACGCCCGGGGCTCATCCTGACGCCACGCGTGGGGCCGCAGTGTCAGCGCCCCCACCGATGATTCCGGAGACTCGACGGAGGGAGAGGGGGGATGCAGTTGGATCCGGCAGGGGTCGCAATGGCTGCGGGCGATGCGCCGATCTCGATCGCGGCCTCGGTGGTGGTCTTCGCGGTGGGGGTGTACCTCACGGCGCCCCGTCGCTGGCACGACCTGGCGCGCCGCGTGAAGGCCCGGGTGCTGGGACGGCCAGCGGAGTAGCGAGTGAGGGGGAAGCAAGACGCCGCTCCCGGGGTCGGGAGCGGCGGCGGCGTGCGAGACGGGCTTGGGTGGAGCGAGAGCCAGCGGTCGGGATTGAACCGACGACCGCCCGATTACGAATCGGGTGCTCTACCACTGAGCTACGCTGGCGGCGAGTGCCTTGCGGCCTGCCGGTGTGGCGATGGTGCCTGTCGTGCGTGTTGCCATGCCCAAGCGCGGACTCGAACCGCGACGCCTTTCGGCACCACCCCCTCAAGATGGCGTGTCTACCAATTTCACCACTTGGGCAACTTCAGTTTTTCGAGCGGGGCTGACGGGGCTCGAACCCGCGACCTCCGGTGTGACAGACCGGCACTCTAACCAGCTGAGCTACAGCCCCTAACTATCAAAAGCAATTGCGCCGCGTGCGCCTGCGACATCCTAACGCCCCCTCTCCCCTCCCACAACTGCAGGCGGCGCTGCAGTGGCCCCAACGGGAGTCGAACCCGTCTCTGCACCTTGAAAGAGTGCCGTCCTAACCGATAGACGATGGGGCCGACATCCGGGTAGCGGTCGTGCGAGTGGTCGTGCGAGTGGTCGTGCGAGTAGCGGTAACGGGATTCGAACCCGTGTTCCAGCCTTGAGAGGGCTGTGTCCTAGTCCCCTAGACGATACCGCCGTGAAGCTGCGACTTCCGTGCTGCGTCCTTCACTTTCCTGTCCTTCACGCCACCGCGCTTCCGTTCCCTTCCCTTCCCTTCCGCGTTCCAGCAGGCCAGGAGGGACTCGAACCCCCAACCGCCGGTTTTGGAGACCGGTGCTCTACCAATTGAGCTACTGACCTAGTGCAGGCAGTCGGCTGGAGGGAGAGACTCGCGTCTCCCGTCTCCCGTCTCCCGTCTGGTCTTGCAGGGGTGACCGAGGGGACTTGAACCCCCAACCCCCGGAGCCACAGTCCGGTGCTCTAACCAATTGAGCTACGGCCACCATGACGTGCGAAGGACCAACATTCTAAACGGCCGACTCCCTCGAAACAACCGGGGGAGTTCCGCCGCCTCCCGCGATCAGTCCTTGGCGCGGTCGAGGTACTCGCCGGTGCTCGGGTTGACGCGCACCCGCTCGCCGGTCCCGATGAACTCGGGGACGTTGATCGTGACGCCGTTTTCGAGCTTGGCCGGCTTGTACGACGCCGTCTTCGTCGCCGTCTTCATGACGGGCGAGGTTTCCACGATCTCGAACGTGAGGTACTGCGGGAGCTCGATGCCGATGGGGCGCCCGTCGTAGTACTCGGCGATGATCTTCATGTTGGGCACCATCCACGGGGCGTTGTCGCCCAGCGCCTCGGTGTCCAGCTCGATCTGGTCGTAGTTCTCCAGATTCATGAAGTGGAACGTGTCGCCGCCCTGATAGAGGAACTCCAGCTCGTGGGTCTCCATCGAGGCCTTGTCGATCGAATCGTCCGCACGGAAGCGATGCTCGAAGTTCGAGCCCGTGCGAAGGTTCTTCATCTTCGTCTGCACCATCGCCCGCAGGTTACCCGGCGTGTGATGGCGGAAATCGATCACACGGCAGGGATCGCCCTCGAAGACGATCACCATGCCCTTGCGAATCTGCGTGGCAGGAACAGCCATGACCTAACGAACTCCGCCCGAAGTTGGCGCAACTATACGTAAGTTTCGACAGCCTCTGATTTTAGCCAAGAGGGGCCTACTTGGCAAGGCGCGCGAGGTATGGCTCCAGCGTCGGCCAGACGTTCCGCGCCACGACCCGCGCCCCCGCCTCCGTCGGGTGGATCCCGTCCGCCTGGTTCAGGCGGCGGTCACCCGCCACCCCCGCCAGGAGGAAGGGGACGAGCGCCGCCCCCTCCCGCCTGGCCACCAGCGGGTAGTTCTCCCGGAAGCGCCGCGTGTAGTCGTCGCCCAGGTTGGGCGGCGCCTCCATCTGCACCAGCAGGACGGCCGCAGCGGGGAGGGCCCGCTTCACCTCGCGGACGATCGCCGTCAGGTTGGCCCGGGTCGAGTCGACGTCGAGCCCGCGCAGCCCGTCGTTCGCCCCGGTCTCGATCATCACCACCGCCGCCGGCTGCCGCAGGAGCCACTCCAGTCGCCGCAACGCCCCGGCCGACGTCTCGCCGCTCAGCCCCGCGTTCACGACGCGCACCGCGTACCCGGCACTGTCGGCCATGCGCTGCAGGACGGCGGGATACGCGCTGTCGGGGTCGAGCCCGAGCCCCGCGGTGAGCGATGTCCCGACGACGAGGACCGTCGGGCGCCCGCTGGTGGCGGTTCCCCGCGGCGCCTCCGGCGACGATGCGGCACCAGACATCGCGTCGGCGCGTTCATCCCCGACGGCGGCAGGGGCGGCGGCGCGTGCCGCGGTATCTTTCGCCCCCTCGCCCCCGGCACAGGCCGTGGCCAGCAGGCAGGCGGCGACGCTCACTTTCAACCGGACTTTCATGCTCGAGGCTCGGGGTCTCACGAAGGAATTCGACAGCGGCACCCATCGACTTACGGTGTTGCGCGACGTCTCGTTCCGGGTGCCACAGGGAGCGCTGGTGGCGATCGTCGGTCCATCGGGAAGCGGGAAGACGACGCTGCTCGGACTCCTGGCGGGGCTGGATACCCCGACCAGTGGTACCGTGCTCCTGGACGACGCCGACCTCACCGCGATGAGCGAGGACCAACGCGCCCAGCTGCGCGGGGCGAAAGTTGGATTCGTCTTCCAGTCGTTTCAATTGATCCCGACGCTGACCGCGATCGAGAACGTGCAGGTTCCGCTCGAGCTGCGCGGGGAGGGGGGCGCCGCCGCCCGCGCGCGCGCCCTCCTCGAGCGGGTGGGACTCGGCGACCGCCTGGACCACTTTCCCTCGCAGCTGTCCGGAGGCGAGCAGCAGCGTGTCGCCATCGCCCGCGCCTTCGTGAACCAGCCGCGCATCCTGTTCGCCGACGAACCGACCGGGAACCTCGACGGCCACACCGGGGCGCGAATCGTCGCCCTCCTCGAGGAGCTCAACCGGGAGTCGGGTTCGACGATCGTCCTGGTGACGCACGACCTGGGGCTCGCGGAGCGGACGCAGCGCATCATCCGCCTCGCCGACGGCGTCGTCGTCGAGGACCGTCCGACGGGGGGCGCATGACGTCCCCCACCGGTCCGGGACAGGGGGGCGACGGGCGGTGGTCGCTCCTGTCGCTGGCGTGGCGCGAGTCGCGCTCCACGCGCCGGCGGCTCCTGCTGTACATGTCGTCCATCTCGTTAGGCGTGGCGGCGCTCGTCGCCATCGACTCGTTCGCCGCCAACATCAACCGCTCGGTGCGCGCGCAGTCGCGCGCGCTGGTGGGGGGCGACGTCTCCTTCTCCGCGCGCCAGGGATGGAGCCGGGAGGTGAACGCCCTGTTCGATTCGCTGGCCGCGACCGGGGTGACGTTCGCCCGCCAGACGACCTTCGCCAGCATGGCGACCGCCCCGGCGGGGGCGACGCGGCTGGCGCAGGTGCGCGGCGTCTCCGACGCGTACCCGCTCTACGGCGAGGTCACCACCGAGCCCGCCGGGCGCTGGGCATGGCTGCAGGAGCGCAAGGTGGCGCTGGTCGACCCCTCGATCCTGATCGCCCTCGACCTCGCGGTGGGCGACACGTTGCAGCTGGGATACGCGGCCTTCGAGATCGCCGGGACCCTCGTGAGCGTCCCGGGCGACCCCGGAATGGCGGCCGCGATCGGGCCACGCCTCTACATCGCCGACAGGTATCTCGCCGACACGCGCCTCCTCACCTTCGGGAGCCGCGCCGAGTACGAGGCCTTCGCCCGGCTGCCGCGCGGGAGCGACCCCGCCGGGTGGCTCGGCGCGATCCGGCCGCGCCTCGACGCGGCCCGCGTGCGCGCCCGCACCGTCTCGCAAAGCGAGCTGTCGCTCACCGAGTCGATCGACCAGCTCGCGAACTTCCTCGGCATCGTCGGGATCGTCGCCCTCCTGCTGGGCGGCGTCGGGGTCGCGAGCGGGGTGAACGCCTGGGTCGCGCGCAAGATCGACATCGTCGCCGTCCTGCGATGCGTGGGGGCCACCAGCCGGCAGGTCCTCCTCATCTACGCCACGCAGGCCGCGCTGATGGGGCTCGTGGGGGCGGCGGCCGGCGCCGCCCTCGGGGTGGGGATCCAGTTCCTCCTCCCCGGGCTCCTCGACGACGTCCTCCCCCTCGACGTGCAGGTGCAACTCGAGCCGGTCGCCATCGCCACCGGCATCGCGCTGGGCGTCTGGATCGCCCTGGCCTTCGCCCTCCGCCCCCTGGTGGCGTTGCGACGGATCTCCCCCCTGCAGGCGATACGGCGCAACGTGAACCCCCCGCGCCCGGCGGGGGTCGACTGGGTGCTGTGGCTGGTGAACGCCTTCATCGCCGCCACGGTCGTGGGGATCGCGGCGACGCGCGCCAACTCGCCGCGCGACGTGCTCGGCTTCAGCGCCGGGATCGCCGGGGTGCTGGTCGTCCTCCTGCTGAGCGCCATGCTGCTGTCACGCCTCGCGCGCTCGGCGGTGAGCGCGCGCTGGCCCTACGTGATGCGCCAGGGGATCGCCAACCTGTACCGCCCCGCCAACCAGACGCGCTCGGTCGTCCTATCGTTAGGCTTCGGCGCCTTCCTCGTCACCACGCTGTACCTGGTCCAGGGCAACCTCATCGCGCAGCTGCGCATCACCGAGGACGCCTCGCGCGGCAACCTGATCTTCTTCGACGTGCAGGACGACCAGGGGGCGGGGGTGGACTCCATCGTGCGCGCCGCCGGGATCCCGGTCATCCAGCGGACCCCGATCGTCACCATGCGCATTGCCGAGGTGAACGGGAAGTCGGTGGCCGAGCTGGCCCCGCCACCGCGCGCGGACGACACGCTCTCCGCGAGCGGCCAGCCCCCGCAGCGGCCCGGGCGACAGCGCGACGACCGCGCCCGCGAGCGTCGCCCGTCGGGGTGGGCGCTCCGGCGCGAATACCGATCGACCTTTCGCGACACGCTGTTCACGGGCGAGATCCTGGCCGGGGGA
Organism: Gemmatimonadetes bacterium SCN 70-22; assembly: GCA_001724275.1. Lineage (NCBI taxonomy): Bacteria > Pseudomonadati > Gemmatimonadota > Gemmatimonadetes bacterium SCN 70-22. The sequence continues at coordinate 88,738 of MEDZ01000007.1, read as the reverse complement.
AAGTGGTTCGGCAAGACGCCCGGCGCCCCGGGTGCCCCGGGCGACGAGGTCTCGCTCGAATCGGACATCGCCGAGGAGTTGGGGATCTCGTTGGGTGACGTGATCACGTGGGACGTGCAGGGGGTGCGCATCCCCACGCGCGTCACGAGCCTGCGTACGGTCAACTGGGCGCGCTTCGAGCCGAACTTCTATGCCGTCTTCCCGTCCCGCACGCTCGAGCGGGCGCCGAAGACCTTCGTCCTCCTCGGGGCCTCGCCCGACCAGCGCCTGGCCGCCCGGGTGCAGAGTGCCGTCGTGCGCCGCTATCCCAACGTCGCCAGCATCGATCTCTCGCTCGTGCGCAAGACGGTGGCGGAGATCTCGAACCGGGCGACGCTGGCCATTCGCTTCCTCGCGATCTTTTCGTTGGCCATGGGGATCCCGGTCCTCTTCTCCGCCGTGGCCGCGACCCGCCGCGAACGCGTGCGCGAGGGGGTACTCCTCAAGACGCTGGGCGCCACCCGGGGGCAGATCGGGCGCATCCTCGTCTCGGAGTACACGGCCCTCGGGGTCCTGGGGAGCCTGAGCGGGCTCGTCCTGTCGTTCGGCGGGGCCTGGGCCATCATGCGCTTCGTCTTCGAGCGCCCCTTCACCTCGGCCACCGGTCAGGCGTTAGGCATCGCGGTGGCGATGATGGCGATGGCCGTGGCCATCGGCCTGCTGAGCGGGCGCGACGTCTTCAGAGAGACGGCGATGACGGCGCTCAGGGAAAACTAGAAGTCGGGAAGACGAGAGGACGAGAAGACGAGCGGGGCCTCGGCTACTGGGCCCTGAGGATCGTGACGGTGGAGTAATCGCTGGTGAGTGTGGCGCCGCCGGGGGCGAGGAGCTTGAGTTGCACCTGCGGTGACGCCCCGCTTCGCGCCAGGCGGAAGTAGTTACCGGAGCTGGACAACACCTGCGTGGTGAAGGTGCCGGGAAGCGGCGTGACGAGGAGCGGGAAGGCGCCCGCGTTCACCCCCGACATCACGTCGCGGATGTTCCAGCTCAGGTAGCTGTAGCGCGGGGGGAGGCCGTTGATGAGGAGGCCGTCGGCGTAGTTGGCCACCAGCCACCCGGTGATGATCTGGTCGAACGTCGCACCGGGGGTGCGCGCCAGCAGGTTGGCGACGTCGGTCTGCGGTCCGGCGGCGAGGGCCCGCGTGAAGGCTCGCGCCGCCCCGTTGCCGTACTGGTCGATCGCGTACCGCAGCAGCGCCCAGCTGGCTCCGCGCGGCGCCAGCTGGTCGCGGTTCTTGGCGCTGACCGGGGCCGAGGTGTCAGGGCGCGCCATCCACCGCTGGAAGCGCGACAGGTTCTGCCGGAAGAAGGCGTTGTAGTCGTTGGCCGCCGCAGGCGACGGGTTGACCTGGGCATACGTGAGGCTCTGGAAGTCACCCACGCCGAGGAGGGCGCGACCGACGACTTCCTCCGCCAGGTGCGACATTGCCTCGTTGAGCCAGAACGTCTCGAGCGCCTGCACCGCCGGGTTGTACTGCCGCACCCCCTGGTTGATCATGTGCTGGAACTCGTGGGCGATCACCCCGCGCGTGCCCTGCCGCACCGTCGCCGTCGTCCGGACATTGTTGAAGGCCCCCGTCGGATCGGGTGTCAGGAGGTAGAAGATCTCCTGCTCGTTGGTCTGGTTGCGGCAGTCGTTGGTGGTCGGGTATTCCGACTTCTTGATGAGGTCGGAGCCGAAGAAGAAGCCGGCCGTGAAGCCGGTGGATCCCGCCGGGGTCAGCTTGTTGACCTCGGGGGTGAAGATCATGGTGATGCGGCCGTCGGTGTTGATGTCCGTGGGCGCCCCGAACCACGCGGTGTCGGCCGGGAAGATCAGGTTGTCGAACTCCTGCGCAATGGCGCCGTAGTCGCTGGTGGTGAAGCCGCCGCTCGGCGTCGAGATGTCCTCGAGGACGGTCGAGCGCGCCGACACGGTGCGCACCACCGCCTTCACCGGGATGTAGTCCTTGCAGATGTCCTTGCCGGTATTGAGGTTCGGCACCCGGATGGTCACGGTGTCGCCGACGGCCGCCACCGCCATCGATACCGAGGGCGACGCCAGCTTGGCGAAGGCCGCGGTGGTGCGGTCGCGCGCCACCGTCGGGAGGACGGGGGAAATGCGGGCCTGCTCGTAGCCGCGCAGCCGCTCGTGCAGCGCCTCGGTGCGCTGCGTCTCCTGCGCCTCGAGGATCAGGCGCGGGTCCAGCGCCGCCTGCACCGCCGGGGAGGCGAGCGACGGGATGGACGCAACGGACGGCGCCACCGATTGCAGGCTAACGCTGTATTGCAGCACGTCGTCCTGCGCGGGGCGGGTGTTGGAGCCGATGACGAGGTAGTCGCTCGCCCCGGCGGTCGCCGCGAGGGTGATGCACGAGACCGAGCTGCCGCCGGTGAAGTTGCGCACCTCCCCGACCCCCAGGGTGATCGGGGTCGCGCACGGATCCGGATGGATGAGCACGTCCACGAACGCGCTGGCGCTCCCCGACGTCGCGGTGACCCGAGCCGTCCCGGCGGCCACGGCGGTCAGGAGCCCGCCCTGCGAGATGGTCGCCACGGCGGGGGGGGAAACGCTCCACGTCACCGCTGAGGTGGTGACGAGATTCCCGTTCCTGTCATAGAGCTTGGCGGACAGCTGCTGTGTCGCCCCGACGACCATCGTCGACGTGACGACGGCAATGTTCACCGAGCTGACGGGCCCGATCACCACTCCCGTCGGGGGCTTGTCACCGCCGGAGCAGGCGGCGAGTGCGATGGCCGCAATCCAGGTCCACTTTCTCACAGACGACTCCCGTGCTTCGTACGCGAAGCGCCCGGCACACGCGGGACGCTCATCACATCCACCGACACCGACGAGGCACCGACGCCCCCACGGGCACGCCGGTGAGGAAGAACCCCCGAAGGCTACACCTGTCGCCCTGCGCCGTTCCCGCCGACGGGTCCCGGCTTCGCCCCCCCCCGAAAACTACCTGGCCGGCTCCATGCGGAAGAAGTCGATCCCGGCCGCCTGCTGCTCCAACTCGGCACGAGCCACGCTGGTGAAGCTCCCGAGATCGAACACCTCCACGATGCCCGGCTCCGACCCTCTCCCCTCCTCGGTCACGAAGGCGTAGCGGCTGTCGGGGGAAACGACGACGCCGTGCACGACCCCCTTGTACGTGGGGATGCGCGCCACTTCCCGCCCGGACCCCGCCTCGAAGACCGAAACGGACTTGCCGCGCTTGTTGGTGCCGATCACGTACTTCCCATCGGGAGAGACCGCGAGATTGTAGACGCCGTCGCCGGCCGGGAAGCGACGGGTCATCGTCCAGCTCTCGGCGTCGACCTCGACGATCTCGTTGGACTTGTTGCAGGCGACGTAGATCCGCCGTCCGTCGACGCTCGGCTGCGCCCAGGTGGGGGAGCACTGGACGTTGTGCCCGGCGGCCATCCCCGCACCAGGCGACGACGTCTCGTGTCCCGCGTGCGCCCCGCCGCCCATCGTCGACGGCGCCCCGCTCATCCCCTGCTCCTTTCCCTTCGAGACGACGAAGTGCCGCGAGACGTCCAGTGTGCGGGTGTCGATCTCCACCAGCATGTCGTCCATCATGCACGCCGAGTACTGGTGCGTCCCGGCCGGATTGACCCGTGAGCCGTGCGGCATGGTGCAGGTCGTGATGCGCGCGATCTCGACCATCTCGTCGGTCGAGACCACGGAGATGGAGGATGGGACCATGTCGCCATGCAGGTTGAAATTGGCGACGAAGGCGAGTGCGCCGTCGGGGGTCAGCTGAATGGTGGCCGGAAAGAGGCCGAGGGTCGTGCGCCCCAGCACCTCGCCATCGGTGGCGCGGTACTTCCAGAACGTCCCATACGGGGTCCCGTGACCGATGCTCACGTAGTAGGACTTTCCGTCGGGAGACGCCGCCACCCCGTGCGGGCCGTTGATCTCGGTGGGCATCATCCCGACCTTGTGCTCGCGCTCGACCCGGATCCCGCCGGGACCGAAGCGGACGAGCGCCAACTGGTCGGCCGACTCGGCGACGGTGTAGACGAGGTAGTCGTTCGTGGGCGGCTGGGCGGCGCGTGCGCCCGCGGACGTGGGGGGCTGCGCGATGGCGGAGGCGCCGGCGGAGGCGTTGGCGAGCGCCAGGGGTGGCAGCCAGGCAAGCGCCGACCACGCCAAGGAGAGGAATTGACGCGTCATGCGTTGGGTCGGAGTCGTCGCGGTTGGCGCGCGTGTCACGGAGCGCGCGGGTTACCTGAGCTGGAAGGTCGCCCGGACCACCGCCGTCACGTCCTTCTCGACCGCGCTCACGTCGCTGATGCCGTAGTCACTGACCTCGGTGGAGTAGCGGGGGGTGATCTGGAAGACTCCCATGCGCGCGTCGCGCACGGCGCCGACCTCGGCCCCGGTGCTCTTGGCGATGGCCTCGGCGCGCTGCCGCGCATCCCGGGTGGCTTCCTCGAGCAGGAGGGTGCGGATCTCGGAGAGCTTGGTGTAGAGGTATTCCGGTGCCGACGGCTGCAGCGGGATGCCCTCGGCGATCAGGGCGGTGGCGCGCTGTGACACGCGCGTGATCGCGTCGACCTCGTGCGAGCGCACCTCGAACGATTGCGATAGGCGGGTGGCGATGATGCGTCCCGTCTCGCGGCCGTTGGCGAGCGTCTCGGGAATCCCGAACGCCTCGGCGGGCTTGACGGTGACCAGCGAATCGGGGACCCCCTCTCGCCGCAGGAACTCCTGGAGGCGCGCGGTGCCGCGCGTCAGCTGCTCCGACGCCGACGTGAGCGAGGGCGACTGCACGCTGACGCTGACGCGCCAGACGATGAAGTCGGAGCGAATGGCGCGCTTGGCGGAACCGGTGACCGTGACCTCCTCGTTGCCTCGGCGGATGTCCCTGAGGGCGCCGGAGACGAAGACGAGGCCGAGGAAGATGCCGAGACCGATGGCGCCGAGGCCATAGACGAACTGGGACTTGCCGTCAGTGGACATGCGAGAGCGGGAGACGAGGGACGGGTCGCGGGCGATCGCTACTGGAGAGCCTGGCGCAGGTCCTCGATGAGGTCGGCCGGGTCCTCGAGTCCGACGCTGAGGCGGAGGAGGTTGTCGGGGGTGGGAGAGTCCGGCCCCTCGATGGACTTGCGGTGCTCGACGAGGCTCTCCACGCCGCCTAACGACGTGGCGTAGGTGAAGAGGCGGAGGCGCGCGGCCGCGGCGAGCGCCTCCGCGGCCCCGCCGACGACCTGCATGGAGACCATGCCACCATAGAGCGTCATCTGGCGGGCGGCGATGGCATGACCGGGGTGCGAGGGCAGCCCCGGGAAGTGCGTGACCTCGACGCGCGGATGCGCGGCGAGGAACTCGGCGATGGCGGTGGCGCTCTCGCTGTGCTGGCGGAAGCGGCACGGGAGCGAGGCGATGCCCCGATGGACCAGCCAGCAGTCGAACGGGGCAAGGACGGCGCCCACCGAGGATTGCACCTGCCGGATGCGCTCCCAGAAGTCGTCGCGCTGGGCGGTCACGAGCGCGCCGCTGAGCGAGTCGGAGTGGCCGCCGTAGTACTTGGTGGTGGAGTACATCACGAGGTCGGCCCCCAGGGGGATGGCCCGCTGCCCCACCGCGGTGGCCCAGGTGTTGTCCACGACCAGGCGCGCTCCCGCCGCCCGGGCGATGCTGGCGACGCCGGCGATGTCGGTGACGGCGAGCGTCGGGTTGGACGGGGTCTCGATCCAGACGAGCGCGGTGCGCGGGCGCAGGGCGGCGCGCACGGCATCGAGGTTGGTCGCGTCGACGACGGTGTACTCCAGCCCCCATCGCGCGAAGACTTCCCCGAGGAGCTTGCGGGTGCCGTGGTAGACCGCCCCCGGGCAGATGACATGGTCGCCGGGGGCCAGGGACTGGAAGACGGCGGCGACGGCGGCCTGCCCCGAGGCGAAGGCGGCGGCATCCGCTCCCCCGTCCAGGGCGCTGATGGCGGCCTCGAGCGCGGTCCGGTTCGGGGCCTTCTCGCGCGAATAGACGTAGCCGTGCGTGGACGAGCCGTCGGGGGGGCGCTGGAAGGTTGTCGTCAGGTGCAACGGCTCGGCGACGGCGCCGGTGACGGGATCGGGCGCGCGGCCGGCGTGGACGGCGATGGTGTCCAGGTGCATGGCGACTCTCGACGAGGGGGAGCGCACCGCCGCGTTGCGGCGGACCCACCGGAACCTCGCCCTCCGCCACGCCCGACGCAATCCGCCCGGGGCGTGCCCACACGCCATGCCGGCCGCGCGGCGCCGCCGCCGTTGACGCCTAGCCCCGCGCCACCAGGAGCATCACGTCGTACAGGGCATGGGTCCACGCCGTGATGCCGAAGCCCCGCACGATGTACAGGGCACTGAACGCCACGCCGGCCAGGGCGCGGAAGACGAAGGACGCGAGCTGCAGCTGGTCGCCGTAGGGCCCGACATAGTGGAAGGCGGAGAAGACGAGCGCGCCGGCGATGGTGGCGAAGAGCGCCGACGCCACCGGCCCCCACCCGAAGATGCGCTTCGCTCCCCAGAGGAGGACCGAGACGAGGATGACCCGGAACAGGAGCTCCTCGTACAGCCCGGCGCCTAACGATATCATGAGCGCGGTGGGCCAGCCGGCCCCGCCGAGCGACGTCCCCGCGCTGAGCCCCATCCCTCCACCGCCCAGCGTCCCCACCACCTGCGCGGTGATGAGCCCGACGACCGTGCCGAACACGGCGGCGAGGAGCGTCGACTCGGCCAGCATCAGGACGAAGGTTCCGGCGTTCAGCCCGTCGCGCACCCGTCGTCGGTCGCGCACGATGAGCGTGAGCATCGTGCCGAGGAGGAGGACGCCGAAGACGAGCTGCCCCTGGGCACCCAGCACGCGCTCGAAGGCGGACTTGAGGAGGACGTCGGCGCCGTTGCGCACGCCGCTCCCCTCGTGCGACAGCGCGGCCGCCAGCAACTCGTACAGGACGAGGAGCGGGAGAGCGAAGGTGAGCGAGTAGCGGGGGGCTCGACTGTCGTGCCAGTAGGTACGACGCGTGGACGGGAGCGTGGAAAGGCGCATGATGAAATATCTACGACGGGCACTGCCCCCCGTTTCACGCGGAAAGCCGAGCGGCCGGCCCCCGAAGGGACCGGCCGCCAGTTATCGGTCGACCGACGGTCGCGTTCCCGAAGGAACGCGACTGCCGGTCATGCGACTAGAGGTTCCCCTCGCAGCCGCGCGGGAGGACCGACGCGGGGGCACCGATCGGGCGGCGCGCATCGCACTCCGCCTGCGGGATCGGCATGACCTTGGCGACGAACATCCCCTGGGTGTCGATCGGGAGCTGGTTGAGGCGCCCCCAGCGACGCATATCGACCCAACGCGTCCCCTCGAAGAGGAGCGACAGGTGCTTCTCGTACATGATGGCGTCGAGCCCCGCCGCTCCAGTGGGGAGCGCGGCCAGCGGAGCGAGCTTGCCCGACGTGGTGCGGACGATGTTGAGATCGGCGAGCGCCGCGCCGGTGTTCCCCAGCGCCCAGTTGGCCTCGGCCCGCAGGAGGAGGAGCTCCTCGTTGCGGATGATCGGGGCCGGCGAGCTCGGCGACGGGTAGATGTCGAAGCGGTACTCGGCCGGGATGTTCTGGTTCCCCGGCGGCGACACCGGCGTGCCGAGCTTGACGAGCTTGCGCACCACGCGGTCGTCGAGCGTCACGCCGTCGGGCTGCTTCTGCGCGACGGTCACCGCCTGCTTGTGCGCGTAGACGTAGCTCTGCTGCGCGAACGAGTTGGCGTTGGTGGCGTCACCGGTGGCCGTGGAGTACAAGTGGTACACGCCCGTGTTGAGCGACGCCATGGTGGCCGTCGTCGACAGGAACGATTCATTGAAGGCGGTGATGGCGGCCGTGTAGCATGCATTGCCGCACCCCAACGATCCACGGATCACCAGCGCCTTGCCGGCCAAGGCGCGGTTGAACTTGAGGAAGCCGCCCGGCGTGTCGAAGCCGGCCAACCCCGAGTGGAGTGTGAAGGGGAACGCCGTCCCACCGGCCTGCAGGTTCGACTTCGCGTCGTCGAGCATGGCGATGGCGAACTTGTACGCCGAATCACGCGAGACGAACGGTGCCGGCGTGCTCGGGGTGCTCGGGATCTCGACCGGGACGCCGATGCTGTCACGGGTCTGGATGAGGTACAGCACGTCGAGCGCGTACCAGGTCTTGGCGAAGCCCGCCACCGCCGCCTTCTGCGCGGCGCTGAGCGTCGACGCATTGGCGGCCTCCATGAGGCTCAGGGCGTTCTTCATGTTCTGGAAGCGCCCGTTCCACAGCCCGTTGGCGAAACCACCCGGATCGAGGCGCTGCGGGTTGGCGAGGCCGACCAGGTAGTTCTGGACGGTACGACCGTCGGTGGTGAAGTAGTTGTACACCTCGCGGCCGAAGATGCCGACGTCGCGGTTGAACCCGGCCAGTTGATTGCGTTCACTTACCAGGATACCGGTGGCGAGGAGCTGGATCCCGTTCGGATCCTTGGCCATCGCCTCGGTGGTGGGCGAGTTGTAGTTGGGCACGTTGAGCTTGTCGGCGCTGCAGCCGGCGAGCCCAAACGCGAGCGCTCCGAGGAGCGCGACGGACCTCATGCGCATACGGTCTCCCATCGAGCGAGTGCTCGCTGAAGTCTTGGGGTATCGGGTCATCGTCGGTTAGAAGCCGAGGTCGACCGAGAAGAAGAACGAGCGGGTGGGCGGGAACGGGGCGAGGTCGACGAAGCGCACGACGTAGGCACCGCCGTTGTTCACTTCGGGGTCGAAGCCGTTGTAGCCCGAGATGATGAAGAGGTTGCGCGCGGAGAGGCTGAAGCGCCCCGAGCGGGCTCCCGGCACCACCGACCACCAGCTCTGCGGCAGGTCGTACGAGACGTTGATCTCGCGGATCTTGGTGTACGAGCCGTCCTCCAGGTAGATGGCGGTGTTGCGTCCGCCATTCCACGTGTTGTAACGCCACTCACCCAGCGGCACGCCGGCTTCGGGCGACGGATCGTCGTAGTCCCACGAGTTGCCGCCCTCGTCGAAGAGGTTCTTCGTCATGTTCGACAGCGTCCCGCCGTGGCGGTAGTCGATGAGCATGTTGACGTTGAACCGCTTGTAGTTGAAGTCGTTGGAGAACGACATCACGTAACGCGGGTTGGCATCGGCGAGCGGGACCTGCGTGGTCTGCACGCCGTTCACGAGCCCGTTCCCCCAAATGGTGGAGACGGTGTGTCCGGGGGTGTAGAAGAGCTGCCCGTAGGCGTTACCGAAGCCACGCGCGGCGGTGTTGTCGCGGAACGGCTTCACCCCTTCGGGGAACGACGTGATCTCGGCCTTGTTCTGGTACCAGGTGGCGCGCGAGGTCCACTGGAAGTTGCTCGTCTGCATCGGCACCGTCGTCACGCCGAGCTCGACGCCCGTCGCCTTCATCTCGCCGCCGTTGACCGTCGTCGTGGTGATCCCCGACGAGGGGGCCAGGGTGGGACGGACGAGGAGGTCGACGATGCTGCGGTCGTAGTACGTCGCCTCGAGGCGGACGCGGTCGCCCAGGAAGCCGGCGTCGACGCCGTACTCGATCTCCTTGAGGCGCTCGGGCTTCACGCTGACGTTCCCGATGGTCCCCGGAATGCCGTAGCCCGCAGCGCCCTCGATGAGGCCGTAGCTGGCGAACGTGAGGTCGCGCTCGCCGAAGTTGGGCTGGTTCCCCGACTCGCCGTAGGCGGCGCGGACCTTGACCTCGGTGACGCCCTTGACGGGCGCCAGGAAGCGGTACGACCCGCTGATGCGCGGGAAATAATAGACCTGGTCGCGATCGGCGTTGACGCTCGAACGCTCACCGCGCACGGCGCCCGAGAGGTACAGGCGCTCGTTGAACATCAGGAGCTCTTCCTGGGCGAAGAACGCCTGGTTGAGGATGAGCGTCTGGCTATGCGACACCGAGGTATTGGCCGCGCCGGCCGCGTTCTTCTGCGCCGGGCCCAGGCCGCGCCCGATGAGGTTGTAGTCGTTGCTGCCGCGGCTCTCGTACTGCACGCCCGCCGAGGTGGTGGCGTTCATCCACGAGAAGGTGCTGTTGTTCCACGTCCCCGAGGCGGTGACGTTGGTGAACAGGTTGGTGCCGTTCCCCTGGATGATGGTGCCGGGGAACTGCCCGCCCTGCACCGTCCCCGCGCGCTGGAACTGCAGCTCGGACGGGGCGTAGAGGTAGTTCTCGTTCGAGAAGCGGTCGGCTCCGGCCTGCAGCGAGAAGTTGACGTTGTTGGTCGCCGTCGACATCGCCGCGTAGTTGATGCGGCTGGAGAAGATCTGGCGATAGACGTCCTCGTTGTTGAGGAGGAGGTCCATCGTCTGGAACGGGTTCGACGTGCTCTTGGTCGCCGGGAACGGGTTCAGCACATAGCGGCCCGCGGCGTCCTTCTGGCGCAGGTCGACGACGGCCGGGGTGTAGCCGAAGGAATAGATGGGCGACGACAGCGCGTTGTCGTTGTTGGAGATGCCGCGCTGCGAGAACGAGCGCAACAGGTTGGCACCCAGGCTGACGGTGACCTTGCTCCCGAGGGCCTGGTCGAGGTTGGCGCGCAGCGACTGGCGGCGGGACCCGGTGTTGTTGATGACGCCCGCTTCCTGCTTATCCATCCCCGAGAAGAAGTAGCGCGTGTTATTGATGCCCCCGGTGAGCGAGACAACGCTCTCGAACGACGGATCGGTCTGGCCGTACAGCTCGCCCTGGTAGTCGAAGTAGGGGCACTTCGGGTTGCAGGCGGCGGTGGCGGCGGCGGTCGCCTCGGCGCCGAGGCCCAGGGCCGTCAGCTGGTCGAGCGACTGGAACTTGCGCGAGCCGAGGAGGCGTTGCGCCTGGAAGGTGCCGACGCGCTGCGTGAAGTTCACGCGCGGCGCGGTGGCCGAGCCGCGCTTGGTGGTGATGACGACGACGCCGTTGGTGGCCATCGAGCCATAGATGGCGCTGGCGGCTGCCCCCTTGAGGACTTCGATGTTCTCGATGTCGTTGGGGTTGATGTCGGCCAGGCGGTTGGTCCCGTTCTCCTCGCCCGAGTTGAGCGAGCCGGTCACCACGGCCATTCGGTTGGAGCGCACGGCGTTGGAGATGATGACGCCGTCAACGACGAACAGCGGCTGCGAGTTGGCGATGAGCGACGAGGCGCCACGGATCTGCACCTGGCCGCCGCCGCCCGGGGCGCCGTTGTTCATGTTGATGCTGGCGCCCACGACCTTGCCCTGCAGCGCGCTCTCGAGCGCGGGAGCCGGGACGCGGGCGAGCTCCTCGGAGTTCACCGCCGCCACGGCGGTCGCCGCGTTCTTGCGCTCGATGGTCGTCGCGGCGCCGGTGATCGTCACCCCTTCGATCTGGAGGACGTCCTTCTCGAGCGAGAAGTCGGCGGTGCTCTGTGACGCCGAGACGCGCAGCGTCTGGCGCTTGTAGCCGATGGCGCGCACCTGAACGGTCACGTCGCCGGCCGGGACGCGGAGCCGATATTCCCCGCGCTCGTTCGTGCGTGCGCCGCCCACCGCGCCCACCGTCCCGACGATGGCATCCTGGAGCGGGGCGCCGGTGCCGGCGACCGTCACCTTCCCGGTGACTTCACGCGTTTGCGCTCGCGCGCTCGTCGGCATGACGAACGTCGCAAGCAGTGCTGCTGCTACGACAAAGTACCTTCGCACAAAGACCTCCCGTTGAAGGGGGCAAGTTGAAAGACCCCCGCACTCTCCCGGCGGACTCGCGTTGACGAAGCGATGCCGGTGCACGGCTCATCACCGTGCCGTACGCGGTTTGCGTCACGTTCATGCGGGTGGCAAAACCTCAATGTGCGCGCTCTAAGAGTCAAGAATCCCGTGATGAATTAGCGAGTCTTGACGTGCGCCTTGACACGGCTCGTCCCTGCGCAGTGCATGGCGACCGTGGTCTGACCGGTAGGGGCCGGCTAGCGGCGCAGCTCCTCCGGGAGCCGCTCGAGCAGGGGGCGCAGCTCCGCCGCCCGGTCGAGCGTGGTCACAAAGGTGACTCCCGGGAGCGACACGACGAGCAACCCTTCCACGCCGTACAGCACGACGGACGCCCCCTCGGCGTGGACCACGTTCCCGGTCGCGTCCACGAAGTGCACGTCGCCCACGCCCCCGTTCCCGGCGTCGTCGAGCTCTCGCGCACGCCTGAGCGATGCCCAGGTGCCCACGTCGTCCCAGCCGAAGTCGCCGGGGACGACGACCATCCGCTCGAGCCGCTCGAAGAGGCCGCGTTCGAGCGAGATGGCGTTCACGCGGTCGGCCAGCGCCGTCACGTCGATGGGGAGCGGGCTGGCGAGGAACGCGGCGACCTCCGGTGTGTGGCGCGCGAGCGCCTCGAGCACGACGTTGGCACGGGCCAGCGCGATCCCGCTGTGCCACATCGCCCCGCCCTCGCGCAGCGCCGCGGCGGTCGCGGCATCCGGCTTCTCCACGAAGCGCTCCACCAGCGACGGCCCTCCGGACTCCGGGGGGAAGTCGATGGAGAGCGGGGCCCCCAACTCGAGATAGCCGAAGCCGACGTCGGGGCGCGACGCGGCAACGCCCAGGGCGACGACGAGATCCTCGCGGGCGGCGACCGCCGCCCCGTGCCGCAGGCTGTGCCGGAACGATTCGGGGAAGGCGATGGCCAGGTCGGCGTGCATCGCGCACAGCAGGGCGTTGGGGCCCGCGCGACGCGACACCTCGCGCGCTCCCCACGCCAGCGACGCCGCCGTCCCCAACGGACGCGGCTCCACCAGCATGTTGCCGGCGGGGATCTCGGGGATGGACGCGTGGATGGCCGGGGCAATATCGGCGCTCGTCAGCACCAGGATGCGCTCGGCTGGGACGAGCGGATGGAGCCGGGCGACCGTGTCGGCGATGAGGGGGCGGTCCCCCACCAGCCGCAAGAGCTGCTTGGGGCGCTGCGGCGACGACAGCGGCCAGAAGCGCGACCCGATCCCGCCCGCGAAGACGACGGCCCACATGGCGGTGTCGAACGCCAGCTGCTCCGACGCCGCCAGCTGCTCGGCGGGAAGCGTCCCTGCCGCGCCGGTGGTCGCGGCGGAGGTCCAGTCGCCGTGCGGGGAGTCGCCCATCGGCATGTGCAGCGCGGGGTAGGTCGTGACGTGGCGGCGGGAGGGTCGCTCCCTCCCTGAGGACGGACTGGAAGATAAACTATACGGGACGGCTTCCTCCTCCCACCACGCCCCATCCTCCGTTGCCCAGCCCCCCGATCCCGTCACCCCGGCAGTTGGGAGAGGTCGACCTCGAGTCGGTCTTGCGCGACCCGGGGCGCAAGCAGGGCTTCGTGACGCCGATGTTCGAGCACATCGCGCCGCGCTACGACGACTTCACCCGGCTGTTCAGCTTCGGGATGGATGCCGCGTGGAAGGGGGAGCTGCTTCGTTGGCTGTCGGCGTGCGCCCCGGGACGATGCGAGATTCTCGATGTAGCGTGCGGGACCGGCGACCTGGCGCTGGGCGCAGCGGCGCTGCGCCCGGAGTGGAGGGTGCGGGGGGTGGACGCCGCCGAAGGGATGGTCGCACGCGCCCGCGCACGGGTCGCCGTCGCCGACCGGGCGCGCCTGCGGTTCGAGGTCGGTGACCTGACCCGACTGTCGCTCCCCGATGCTTCGGTCGACGTGATCCTGGCCGGCTACGCCCTCCGCAACGTCCCCGACCACGGTGCCGCGCTGATCGAGCTGCAGCGGGTGCTCCGCCCCGGGGGGGCCCTCCTCACCCTCGATTTCTACCGTCCCGCCTTCGCCCCCTGGCGTGCCCTCTTCCTGGGATACTTGCAGCTGGCAGGCGGGGCCGTGGGGTGGTGGTGGCACCGGGCACCCGTCATCTATGCGTACATCGCGCACTCCATCCGCGGCTTCACCACCGCGGACGGATTCTCGCGCTCGCTCGACCAGGCGGGGTTCACCGTCGTGCGCCGGCGCGACTACCTGCTGGGGGGGATCGCCCTGCACCACGCCGAGCGGCGTTAGGTACGAGGCCCGTCGCCGATTCGGGGCGTGCCAGGCGCCGCGTGGCCCCTGCGCGGAGAGCCGCACCACTTGCCGCCGCGTTCGCGCGACCCCCCGATCGGGCGCCGCGTGCCTACCGATCGGGGAACCGCGCCGGCTCGCCGATCGCCACCGCCAGCGCTGCCCGAGCCGCGACGTACTTGGCCTCGAGGGCGAGGCGCTTCAACTCCTCGTCGATCACCTGACGCTCGCGCGCGTTCACGAGGAAGAGCGTGCTCTCGCCATTCTCGAACTTCCGCTGTTCGCCATCGCGCAGCAGCCGCGCCTGTGCCGCGGCCTGTCGCTGCCACCGGATCAGGGAGTCGAGGGCAGACAGGTCGTTGGCGGCCGTGGTCACCGCAATCCCGACGTCGCGCCTCACGAGTGCGAGCTCGAGTCGTTGTTGCTCGAGCTTGCCGGCGGCGGCGGCATACTTGCCCCGTTCCTTCAGCGCCAGGAGCGGGACCTTGAGCGCCCCGCCCCACTTGGCGTCGGCCGAAGCGCCGACGGCATCGCCGAGCGCGCCGACCCCTTCCTCGCGCGCAGCGAGCGGGGCGTACGTCAGCTCGGCCGCGGGAACCCACACCTGCTGCACGGCGAACAGGCGCTCGGCCTCCGCCTGTCGCACCTTGGCCGCCGCCTTGCGTAACGCCGGATGGTGCCGTTCGGCGACGGCCAGCCACGACGCCACCCGCGCCGAGTCCACCGGTTCCACCGCCAGCCCCACGATCGACGGGACGGCGCGCGGGTCGAGGGCGACCGGCGCGCCGTCACCGTCCCACAGGAATCCCTCGATGACAACCGACGCATTGCGGTAGTCGACGGACGCCTCGAGCGCCTGCACCTGTCGTCGCTGCAACTCGAGCCGGGCCTCGATGGTGTCGATCGCGGCAGCATCACCCTCCTGCACGCGCCGCCGCACGGCGGCGAGCCGGAAGTCGGCCAGCGCCACCGCCTCGCCGGCCAGGCCACGGCGCCGGTGCGCCTCGTACCAGTCGCCGTACAACTTGGCGGCGGTGAGCAGGAACTTGTTGACCTGCGCCGCGCGCTCCCCGGCCGCATAGTCGCGCAGGGCGCGCGCCTGCGCCACCGCGTTGCGGCGCTCGTCGGTGACGAGGCGCTGGCCGATGGGAATGCTCACCCCGGCCGAGAGGAGTCCCCCGCCCGGGGTGCGACGGTCGGGGGAGGCATAGCGCCCCTCCGTCCGCTCGTACCCGAGCTTGATGTCCACGCCTAACGGGGTCGGGATCTCGAGTCCCGCCTCGAGGTAGTCGTAGTATCGCGTCCCCCCGAACGACTTGCGATCCCAACCGGCGGAGAGGGTCGGGTCGAAGGCGCCACGCGCCTGGCGGAGGTCGCCCTCGGCGATCGCTTCCAGGAGGCGCGCCTGCCGGACCACCGGGTGATGCGTGGCCACCGCACGGTAGAACTCCTCGAACGTCAGCGGCACCGCGCTGTCGGGCTGCGCCATGGGTGCACGGGGCGCCCCCTGCGCGGCGATCAGCACGAGGGTCAGGACCGAGATCGCATTCATGTCTTCCCTCCCGCGGCTTCCTTCGCGGCCGCGCCGCCCTGCTGCACGCTCGGCGGGAAGCCGTTCAGCACGCGCCACAGCTCGAACCAGACGCGCACCTCATCGAGCATCGCCCACCCCAGCACTCCCGACCCGAAGCGCACTTCCGGCGGCCAGGGGTCGTCCGCCGGATCGGGGACGACGAGGACGCGATAGCTCCCATCGGGACTGTTGGTCAGGTCGATCACGCGGATCACCCCGCCGAAGGTCCCGACCGAGACGCTTGGCCAACCGGAGAACTGGAGCGCGGGCCACCCGTCGAATTGCAGCCGTACCTTGCGCCCGGGGCGCAGGAGCGGGACGTCCATCGGCCGCACGAACAGTTCCACCGCCTGCTGCGGATTGTCGGGCATCACGGTGAGGACGGGATCACCCTCCTTCAGCTGCTCGCCGATTCCCGATCTCACGGCCCGTACCACGTAGCCATCCTGCGGCGCGACGATCCGGTACATCCCGGTGCGAACGGCCAGCGACGCGACCTGGTTCTCCAGCTTCGACACCTCGCCGTCGCCCTCGCCGATCTCGGCCCGGGTGGCGTTGAGGTCGGACGTCGCCTTGGCGGTCTTCTCCGCGTAGTCGGCGCGGACCCCCAGGAGCTCGACGCGAGCGGTCTCGAGCTCCTGGCGTTTCTCCACGAGCTTGGCGGTGGCCGACTGTGCCTTGGTCAGGGAGCCCTCGACCTCCGCCCGGGATTTGAGTCCCTCGTCGAAGAGCCGCTGGTTGCGCGCGAGCTGCTGCGCGGCGACGACCGAGTCGGTCGTGGCCGCCTGCAGCGCGGCCTCGTACTGCGCCACCCTGTTGCGCCCCTTGGCGAGGGCGAACTCGCGCGATTGCTCCAGCGCCTCCACCTGGCGCCGGAGGGCGTCGACCTTCGCGCGCTTGGCGGCGACCGCGACCCGCTTCCCGGCGAGCATCTCGCGGTATCGCTGCAGCGCGTTGGGGTCGAGGTAGCCCTCCTTGACCTCCGAGATCTCGACCAGGAGCGCACCCCGCTTCACGTAGTCGCCCTCGGCGACGTGCCACCTCTCGATGCGCCCGGCGATGACGGTGGGGACGACCTGCGGGCGGTCTTCCGGGCGGAGCGCGGTCACCGTCCCTTTCCCTTGCACGTTCTGTTGCCACGGGAGGAAGAGGACGATGGCGGCGAGGATGGCGAGGCCTCCGAGGATGCGCGTCAGGCGGTGATGGCGTTCGGCGCCATTGAGGAGGCGCGCCGCCGTCAGCGGCGCGAAGTTCACGTCGGAGGACGTCGCCCGGTCGCCCATCAGTTCAACACCAGTTCGCGGAAGTACGGATCGTTCGCGCGCAGCGCGTCGAACGCCCCGTCACACGCCACCATGCCATCGCGCAACACGACGACGCGGTCGCACGCCTGCAGCACCCGGGCATCATGCGACACGGTGATCACCGTCCACGACGCATCGCGCCTGAGGAGGCGGGCCAGCAGGTCGCGCTTCACCGGGGGGTCGAACACGTCGAAGACATCGTCGAGGAGGAGGAGGCGCGGGCGCCCGGCCAGGCAGCGCGCCAACGCCACCTTGCGCGCCACCTGCGAGGGGAGGGCGCGCCCATCCGACGCGATCGGGGTCCGCAGCCCCTCCGGCTGCTCCTGCACCCACGAGTGGAGACCGACCGCCGCGACGGCATCGAGGACGTCCTCGGTGCGCACCCACGAGCGTCCCATCGCGATGTTCTCCTCGACGGTGCCCTCGAAGAGGGCCACGCGGCTCCCGCAGTGCGCCACGAGTTCCCGGGCGCGCATGCGGTCCAGCTCGCGCAGCGAGACCTCGTCGTAGGTGATGACCCCCGCATACGAGTCGAGCAGGCCGCCGATCACCGCGAGCAGGGTGGACTCGCCGGCCCCCTCCACGCCGGTGATGGCGACATTCTCCCCCGGGAATGCCTGGAGCGACACCCCGCGGAGCACGGGACGATCGCTCCCGGGATAGCGGAAGGTGAGGTCCCGCACGCCTAACGCGATCCCGTTCGGATCGGCGATGGGCGGGGGGACGAGCCCGGAGGCACGCTCCACCGGGAGGTCGGTGACCTGCCCCGCCTTCTCCACCGCGGTGAGGAGGTCGTAGACGTCGGCCAGCCCGAGGATCGCCTTCTCGACCGCGAGCAGGACCGCGACGATCACCAGTTCGGAGGCGACGAACTGCCCGAGCGAGATCGAGCGATTGACCACCAGGATGCACCCGAGGACCAGGACGCCGCCGCTGATGAGCGTCTTGAAGATCACGAAGGCCCACGACTGCCGCATCACGACGCGGAAGTGCGCCTGGCGGTACGCGAGGTAGCCGGTGACCCGCTCGTCGAGTCGCTCGACCGGGAGTTCGCCGCGCCCGGCGAACTTGAACGCGGTGAGGTTGCGCGACAGCTCCTGGAGCCAGTGCGCCACCTTGTACTTGTACTTCGATTCCCGGAGCGAGGTCTCGAGCCCCCGAGGTCCCGACCACCAGAAGATCGCCCCGAGGGTGACGAGGAGGAGCAGCCCGAAGAGGGAGAAGTAGGGGTGGTAGAAGGTGAGCAGGATGACGCCGAAGAGGACCTGCAGGAGGGCGGCGATCCAGTCGGTGAGGAGCTTGGCCAGCGTCTTCTGGATCATCTTGATCTCGAAGAAGCGGTTCATCATCTCCGGCAGGTCCACCTCGCCGGCGGCGTCGAGCCGGAGCCGCGGCAGGAGGGTCCCGACCTCGAACGCGTACCGGGCGAAGACCCGCTGCTGCACCGTCTCGACGACCGACAGCTGCATGATCTGCAGCCCGCCGTTGGCCAACGTCCCCAGGATGACGAACGAGATGAGGAGGACGACCGGCTGGAAGAGCATCCCCCCCGACACGAGGCCGATGATCGCCTGCACGCCGAGCGGAAGGGCGAGACCGAACAGCCCGGCGAGCGCGGCGTAGACGTACACCACGCTGATGAGTCGGCGCTCGTGTCCCAGCAGCTGCAACAAGCGCCGGACGGGCGACGCCGGCCCCGCGGTTCCCCCGCCGTCGCCGTCGGGCGGCGGGCTCACGGAGGGCCCGACCGCCATCGGCACGAGCACGTCGACCTGCATGGTCCCCAGGCGCGCGCCGAGCGAGTCGATCGTCGTCAGCTGCGCCGGGCGCTCGTCCCCCGCCTCGGTGATGTGCACCTCCCGGAGGGCACTCCCGCCCGCTCGGTCGATCAGGAGCAGGGTGTACGGCGGGCGCTCGCCAAGGACGAGCACCATCGGGAGGGTCCCCCCGTCCAGCATCGCGCGGAGCTCCGTCCACCCGGCGCGGCGCCGGAGGTACGTGAGGTGGTGCTCGCGACCGACTTCGACGATGTGCTCGGCGAGCGCCGTCGCTGACGGCGCCTCCGGGGCCCGCCGCCGGCGTGCGACGACCACCGATCGCGGGTCGACCGGAACGTGCAGGGCACGACAGACCGCCGTCGTCACGGCCAGCGCCTGACGAGTCAGCATGAAACTGGAGGACGCGAGGAAGGTTTCCGTGGCCCGGTAGTCGGGCTCAGCCAGCGACGAAACGCGCCGGCCCGGGAAAAGGATCCCAGCGGATCGTGGTCAGCGCGAGCCCGGCGAGGCGACCCTGTCGCGGCCGCTCCCCACTGCGGTGGGAGGAGCATCGCTCGCGGCGGGGAGGGTGAAGACGAACGTCGTCCCGACGCCGGGGGTGCTCTCCACGGCGATCGCCCCCCCGTGCGCCTCGACGATCCCACGCGCGATGGCCAGCCCCAGCCCCGTCCCCACCGTCCGCGATTGGCGGCGCGCGTGCCAGTACCGGTCGAAGATGCGCGGGAGGTGCTCGGGGGGAATCCCGCACCCGGTGTCGCTGACGCGCACGCGAACGAGGTCACCGTCGGTCTCTCCGCTCACCAGCACCCGCCCGCCGCGCTCGGTGAACTTCACCGCATTCCCGAGGAGGTTGGCCAGCACCTGCTCGATCCGCATGGCATCGACATCGATGTCCGGCAGGATCGCGGCCAGTTCGCGCACGAGCGCCACACCGCGCTCGTCGGCGGACTCGCGCACCATGTTGAGCGCCGCGTCCACGATGGGGGCGAGCGATTCCCGATGGCGATGCACCTTCAGTCGCCCTGACTCGATGGTCGAGACATCGAGCAGATCCCGGATGAGGCGCTGCATCAGGTGGGTGGACTGCAGGATGGCGTCGGCCAGTTCCCGTCGCGCCCCGGCATCCTCGGGGGGACTGTCGAGGAGGACGCGGGCACACATGGAGATGGCGCTCAGGGGATTGCGCAGGTCGTGCGAGACGACGCCGAGAATGTCGTCGCGCGCGGCGGTGGCCTGCTGCGACGTCTGGTAGAGCCAGGCGTTCTCGATCGCGAAGGCGGCGCGATGCGACAGCTCGTCGGCGAGGGCCAGGTCGTTCTCGTCGAAGTCGCGGCCGGCATCGGTCGAGACGAGGGTGAGCGCCCCGAGCACCCGCTCGCGCGCCACGAGCGGGAGGGTGACGAACGCATGGATCCCCAGCGCCGCGACGTCGTCGAGACGAGGGTCGCCAGCGGCATCGATGTCCTGCCAACCCGGCGCGAGACGACGACGCACCACGCATCGCCCGTGCGTCAACACCTCCTGCACGGGGAACGGCCAGTTGGACGGCGTTGCCCGCCCGCGCTCGAGCGCCCGCAACCGCTTGGTGCGCTCCGGGTCGTCGTGCACGCTCACGAGCGTGCGCGCCTGCGACTTGCCCTCGACGATGTCGAGGACGCAGCAGTCGGCCAGGTACGGAATGGCGAGGTGCGCGACGCTTCGCAGCGTCGAGTCGTAGTCGAGCGACGTGGCGAGTACCCCCCCGGCACGCGCCAGGAAGCGCTGGCTCTCCTCCGCGCGCACGCGTTCGCTGATGTCGCGCAGGACGACGGTATAGAGCCGCGTCCCCGCCATCTCGAGGCGTGAGATCGATGCCTCGGCCGGAAACTCGCGCCCGTCGCGGCGCAGCCCGAAGATGGCCCGTCGCTCGCCCATGCGGCGCGCCACATCGGCGCCGTGGCTGAAGTCAGAGACGTGTCCGTCGTGGGCCGCCCGGTAGCGGGGCGGGAGGAGACGCGACAGGTGCGTCCCCCGCACCTCCGACTCGGCATAGCCGAACACCTGCTCGGCGCCGTGGTTGAAGTGCAGGATGTGCTGGTGCTCGTCGATGGTGATGATCGCATCGGCGGCGATGGCGAGAATCCCCTCGAACTTGGCACGCGAGGCCCGCAGCTCGCGCTCGATCTCGCGCCGTCGTCCCAGCTCGCGAAACAGCAGCCATGCCCCGGCGAGCGCGATTGCCGCCGAGACGAAGGCGAGGACGAAGGCCGTGCGGCGCAGGTCGTCTCGCAACCCGGCGCTGGCGGTGGCCGCCTCGGCAAGGAGCAGCGTCCCCGCCACCACCAGGACGGCGAGGGCCAGGAGCAATACGATCCGCGTCGGGGAAAAAAACGTCCGGTTCACTCGGCAGCGGGGCGGCGGTCAGGGCCGGATTGCCATCCTCCAATCCCATACCCAATCGTCTCATCCATTCCGGGGAAAGGCAAGCGCGCGCCTCGTTGTTCCCTCCCCCGCCGCGACCGCATCCCCAATGCTCCCGCCGGCCGTCAGAACACCCGGACGTTCACGTACTTCTTCGGGTTCCGCTTCATGTCGACGATGAGGCCCTGCAGCTCACGCAGCGTCGAGTCGGCGCTGCGGTAGAGCGACGGGTCGTTCACGAGGAGCCCCAACGACCCCTCGCCACGGTTGATCTTGGCCATGACCGAGTCGCTGTTGGCCACGAAGCGGTGAATCCGTTCCTCGGATTGCCCCACGCGCCCCGAGATCTCGAGCAGGCGACGGCTGGTTTCCCGCAGCTCCCGGGCTGCAACGGCTGCGTCTTCGACGATCTGCCGCACCTCGCCGCGTGCCGTCGAGGAGTCGACGCGTGCCGAAATCGCCTTGACGTCCCGGGACGCCGAGACGAGGTAGTCCACGCCCCGGTTCACCTCGCTCGACATGCTCCTGACGTGCTTGGACTCCTCCTTCACCGTCTCGGCCAGCGCGGCGGAGAGTTCGGCGAAGTTGCGGATGGACGAGCGCAGCTCGCGCGCGGCGCGCTCGTCGAACGCGACCTCGACCCGCTCGGCCACCGAGGCGACGTCACCGGCGATGCGCCCGGCGACCGCCGTAAGTTGGGCGATATCGGGGAGCGTGGCACCGGGGAGCCGGCCGCCGCCGCGGTCGGCCTCCGCGATCTGCCGGGCGACGTTCTCGTCACGAGGGAGACCATCGCGTCCCAGGATCGTCGCCTGCCACTCGCCGAAGAGCGACGACTCGTTGAGGAGGACCACGGGATCGGGCGGGAGCTCCACGTTCGGGTCGATGCGCATCCGCATCTCGACCCAGCCGCTGGGAGCCAGCTCGAGCGCCTCGATGCGCCCCGAGCGCACCCCTCGCAGGACCACGTTGGCCCCCACCTTCACGTTCCCCACGTCACGAAAGCGGGCGACGAGGGTGCGCCGCTCGCGCCCGATGTCGGACTGGTTCACCCAGAGGATGGCCGCCGTGATGATGACCGTGGCGGCGACGATGGTGAGCCCCACGATGAAGTCGTTGGTTCGTTTCATGACGTGCGCCCCAGGAGCCAGACCACGGCCCAGAATGCGTCGAGCACGAGGATCATGACAGCAGAATACACGACGGCGTTGGTCGCCGCTCGCCCGACCCCCTGCGCGCCTCCCTGCGCGTTCATCCCGTGCAACGACCCGATGATGGTGACCGCGGTGCCGAACGACGCCGACTTCACCAGGCCGTAGCGCACGTCGAAATCCTGGAAGAACAGCCGCATCCCGCGAACGAAGTCGTGGGACGAGAGGTCGAGGAGGGCGATCGACGCGACCCATCCCGCGCCCACCCCGACCACCATGGCCAGCGCCACAACCACCGGGAACATCACCGTCCCGGCCAACACGCGTGGCACCACGAGGAAGGCATGGGGATCGTACGTCAGCGTCTCGAGGGCATCGATCTGCTCCGTGACGCGCATCGTCCCGAGCTCGGCGGCGATGTTGGCCCCGACGCGCCCGGCGAGCGCGAGCCCCGTGAGGACCGGCGCCAGCTCCATGGTGATCGTCTTCTCCACCAGCGTGCCGACGAAGTACAGCGGCACGGCGCCGGTGAAGGAGTAGCTTGCCAGCAGGGAGAGTACGATGCCGGTGAAGACGGCGATGAAGAGGGCGATCGGGAGGGAGTCGACGCCGAGAATGCGCGCCTGGTCGGTGGCCACCGGCCCCCACGTGCGCACGTCGCGCACGGCCCGGATGGTCTCGCCGATGAATCGTCCCGCGCGCCCCGCCCCCTCGAAGGACGCGCGGGCGCGCCGTCCGACCCCTTCGAGCAGCTCCCGAAGCGAACGACTCATCCCGCGTCCCTCCATGGGCGCCCCACGACGCGAGGCTTACGGCTGCGACAGCAACCCCAGTCGAAGGGCAAACTGCACGTAGTCGGCGCGATGCGACAGCCCCAGCTTCTCGTTGATGCGCTGCTTGTAGGTATCGACGGTCTTGGGGCTGATGAACAACCGCTCGCCGATCTCGGGCGCCGAGTAACCCTGCGCCGTCAGCCGCAGCACGTCACGCTCGCGCTCGGTCAGCTTCTCGAACCGCTCACGATCCACCTGGTGCGGGTCCTTCTTGGTGAGCCCCTTGGCCAGCACGCGCGCGGCGGTGGGGCGCACATAGACATCGCCCTTGGCCACGGCGCGCACGGCGTCGACGAGCTCGCGGTCCGCGGCGCTCTTCACGAGATATCCGGCCGCTCCTGCCTCGAGCAACGGGACCAGGTAGTCCTCCTCGGGGTGCATCGTGAGGATGAGGACCCGGGTGCTTCCGCCCTTGGCGACGATCTCCTTCGTCGCCGTCGTGCCGTCCATCCCCGCCATGGAGAGGTCCATCACCACCACGTCGGGGTTGAATCGGTCAACCAGCGCGATGGCCTCGCGACCGTCCTTGGCCTCGCCGACGACGTCGATGTCCTTGGCGGTCCCGAGCACGGCCTTGAGCCCGGCGCGCACCACGGTGTGATCGTCCGCCAGCACCACCCGAATGAGATCAGAAGTCATCCACGCCTCATGGCTACCGTTGAGTCCCTGCCGCCTCCCCCGGAACCACCGCCGCCGACGGCGCATGGTGGGGGATGCTCGCAATAATACGTGTCCCACGCCCCGGCGCACTGTCGACCTCGAGCGTCCCGTTCACCAGGGCCATTCGCTCGCGCATGGTGAACAGCCCCATGCCCGGGCGACGGCGCTCGGCTTCGTCCGGCCGGAAACCTACACCATCGTCGCGAATCTCCAATCGCGTGATGCCGCCGCGGACCGAGGCGTGCATCAGGACCGACGTCGCGTTGGCGTGCCGCAAGGCGTTCTTGAGCGCCTCCTGGGCCACCCGGTACAGGACAGACGACACGGAGGGGCCGACTCCCGCGGCCGAGTCCTCGACGACGACCTCGACGCGGATGGCCCCCCGCGATTCCGCCTCGCGCGACAGGTGCTGGAGCGCCGCTCCCAACCCCAGGTCGTCGAGCACGCGCGGGTGGACGGTCTGCGAGAGCAAGCGCACCTCGTCGAGGACGTCGCCGGCGATGCGCCGAATCCGCTCGAGGCGCTCGAGCGCCCCAGGATCACCGGTCTCGCGGGTAACGACACTCAACTCCATCAGGAGCGCGGCCAGCGATTGCGCCGTGGAATCGTGCAGCTCGCGGGCGATGTGTGAACGTTCCTCGTCCCCGGCGCTGATGAGGCGCGCGGTCAGGTCGCGCAGGCGGGCGCGATCGGCCGTCAAGCCGTCGAGCAGGGCGTTCGTTGCCTCGCCCACGCGCCGCAAGCTCCCGTCCGCCAGGAGCGACCGCGGGACGCGCGCCGACAGGTCGCCTTGCCAGATTCTCCGGGCAGTCTCCTCGAGATCGGAGAGCGGACGCAGCGCGAGGGCAACGAGTGCCAGGTTCACGACGACGCTCCCCACCATCCCCACCCCCAGGATCACGAGGTAACGGTTGTCGGCGGCGCCACCGCGGTGCAGGACGACGGCCGCCACCAGCGCGGCCACGACGATGACGGCGTTGGCACCGGCCAGCTTGACGGCGAGCGGCACGCGAAGCGCCGCGCCGACCCACGCCGGGAGCTTCCGCACCTCCGCCCCCGACGCTGCGGGAGCGCTGGGCGGTGCGATTCCGTCCATTGGCGACATGGTCGTAGACAGTGCGTGATCCCTGAAGGCGAACGTGCGTCCGTTCGCGACGGCGCCGAGATGTGCCGTTCGACCGGCCCCCCTCGGCGCGCGACGTCGGATGGCGGAGGAGGAGCGAGGCGTCGAAGTCGTCGCACGCCCCCACCGCTGGGCCCGCATTATGGTGTGCGGGAAAGTCAGGCTTTGTCGGGTGTCGTCGGATTATCCCCGCAGGAACCGCCCACACCGTGTGCGGGAACGCCCGACATTCCGCCACGCGGTCGGGGTTTCCCGCGCCAAGTGTCAGCAGGAGCGTGAGATAGCTCGGCGTCCCCCCTGACAGATTCGGCTCCGCTCGCGTCCGAACTTGCCTCGTACACCGTACCGATCCACCAACACCGACTGCCTCGGAGGCGGACATGATCGACGCGCCAGCGTCCGCGGAATCGATGCGCCACTCCCCCAACGGCAAGGATCCGCTCGCGCTCATCCCGGCCTTCGCAGGGACGCCCCCCACCTGGTGGAGGACACTCCCCTGGTCGGTGACGCGAAGTGGAGACGCGCTCCTGCTGCGCGCGGAGCAGCTGCAGGACGAACTGCTTGGCGATCCAGCGAACCGGGAAGTGCTCCTGGCGTGCGGCGCAGTGCTCGCGAACCTCAAGATCGCGGCGCACCATCTGGGACACGACGTCAGGATGGAGCTCTTTCCCGACGGAACGGGGTCACCGATCGTCGCGCGTCTGACAGTGGGTCGGGAGGTATCTCCGGGGCGGGAAGATGAGGCGCTCTTCGACGTCCTCGAACATGGGGTGCGGTCGCTGGCCCACGGCGGGACGAGCGTCTCGCCGGCGCTGGTCGCCATTCTCAGACACGGGGCGAGGTCGGAAGGGGGATGGCTGGACGTCGTTTCGGACGACGCGCGGCGCGCCATCGTGGGAGATCTCGAATCGGAAGCGGTCGCGATCACCGACGCCGAGCGCAGCGCGCGGCGACTCCTGTCCGCTCGATACGGGGCCGGGACGCTGGGGCCACAGTTCGCGCTCGGGGGGGCGCCGGCGCTGGGTGAGCTGCTGTACACGCTCGGCGCGAGTGTCCAGCCGGTAAATGAGTGGAGTGCCGGGCGCGCGGCCAAGCTGCGCGAGAGCGCGCTCGAGGCTCCCCTCCTCGCGGTGCTGGGGGCCACGGATGACACCCCCAGGGGATGGTTGCGAGCCGGCGCCGCGCTGCAGCGCGTCCTGCTGCACGCCAGCGTGCAGGGGCTCAGCGCGACGTTCCTCAACGAGCCGCTGCGTCACCCCCTGCTACGCGATGCGTTGCGCTCCGTCCTGTTTGCCGATGGCGCCCCCCAGGCGATCGTGCGCTTCGACTTCTCGTCGGCGGGATCGGCGCGCGACGCGCATCGGCGTGGGGGGAGGACGGCAACAGCCGCCTGAGGTGCGAGCGACCGACGAGCAGCGCTCGGCATGACCTCGACCCCACGGCGCCGGCGATTGCCGGCGCGCGTCGTCGGCGCTAGCGTCACGCCATGACGAGCGCGCTCGTGATTCGCCTGGCCATCGCCGCCCTCGTGGGGCTTGCGGTGGGGATCGAGCGGGAGTGGTCGGGGCATGGCGCCACCGGCCCCGAGCCTCGCTTCGCGGGAGTGCGCACCTTCCTCCTCATGGGGGGGACGGGCGGGATCGCGGGGTGGTTGCTGACGATGGACTACACCGCGATCGCGGTCGCGCTGGTGGCGGGAACGTCGCTCCTGGCCGCCGCCGCCTACTGGGCGGCGGCACGCGAAGGGGGAGCCGCCCTGGACGGGACGACCGAGGTCGCGGCGATCCTCGTCCTCGGCCTCGGCGTCCTGGCGGGGATCGGTGAAACGGCGGTTGCCGGCGGCGCGGGGGCGCTCGCCGTCCTCGCGCTGTCGGAGAAGGACGCGATTCGTGCCGCCATCGCGCGCCTGGATGAAACCGAGATGCGAGCGGCGCTCCAGTTCGCCGTGCTCTCCCTCGTGGTCCTCCCGGTGCTGCCGGACAAGGCGTACGGTCCGCTCGGGGGGATCAATCCACGCACCCTGTGGGGGGTCGTCCTGATCTTCTCGGGGCTCTCCTTCGTCGGGTTCATCGCCCGGAAGCTGGTGGGAGACTCCCGCGGCTACGGCGTCACCGGTGCGTTGGGCGGACTCGTGTCGTCGACCGCGGTGGCGCTGCAGTTCTCACGGCTCAGCCGCGAACGGGCCGCCCTGTCCACGCCGCTCGCCGTCGGCACCGTGGCCGCGACGACCGTCCTGGTCCCGCGCATCCTCATCCTCTCGTACCTGCTGAACCACGAGGTAGCCGTCGCCCTCCTGCCGTACCTGGGGCCGGCATTCCTCGCCGGCGCCACGATGGTCACCGTGCTCCTGGTGCGATCGGAGGCAAGCCATCACGACGGTGTGGACGAGTTCGTGGAACGCAACCCGTTGGGGCTGACGACATCCATCAAGATGGCGCTCGCCTTCCAGGCGACGCTGATGCTGATCGAGTTCGTGCGCGCGCAGTTTGGCTCGAACGGCGTGCTCGTCTCGGCCGCACTCCTCGGCTTGTCGGATACCGACGCCCTCACGCTCTCCATGAACCGGCTGGGGCGCTCCACCGGGGCGGTTGCCCTCGCGGCGGAGGCGATTGCGGTGGGGGTCAGTGCCAATGCGCTGGTCAAGATGGTGATCGCCCTGGCGCTCGGTGGCCCGGCGTATCGCGTCCGGGCCGTCACCGGGCTGGGGATCCTGCTGGCGCTGGGGATCGGCGCGATCGTCCTCATCAATCGTTAGGCACCCGGCGGCCGGGGGCGCCTGCCGGCGGCGAGGGGGCGGCGAGGGGGCGGCGGGTGCGGGCGGCGGGTGCGGGCAGCGGGTGCGGGCAGCGGGTGCGGGCGCGCCACGGGACCGGCGCGCCACGGGACCGGCGCGCCACGGGACCGGCGCGCCACGGGACCGGCGCGCCATCCGGAACGTCAAGCGGCGCCGTCCGGGGGACCCGGAACGGCGCCGCTTGCGCATGCCGACTTGGGGTTGCCCCCTCCTCGGACTCGCGCGCCCCCTCAGCGAGCGAGCGTCAGGATGGTTTGTCCCGAGCCATGCGCAATTCGAAGCACCCGGTCTCGTCCGGCGGCATCCTTGAGGAGGTCCAGCTGCCGTACGTCGCCAATGCCGCGCGTGAGGTGCCGGGTGGTGTTCTCCATGTCACCCAGCATGAGCTCGATGCGGCGGTCGTTGTGATCGTAGGCCGCGCCGAGGAAGGGGTAGTCGTGCTGCTGCGCCTGCGCGCCGATCTCCGGATCGTCGACCTCGAGGGTCGCGATGCGTCCCGCGTTGCGCCGGGTGAACGCCTCGAGGGCATCGGCCCACTCGTGCTCCGGGATCTCGTCGGGCGAGCCGGCCGCTCGGCGAGGCTCGGTGCCCAGGGGAGTCGGCACGGCGAAGACGGCGCAGTGCGCGCCGCGAATGAGCCCCGTCGCCGTGCTCCCCACGAGGATGCGATCGACGAGCCCCGCCCCGCGGCTCCCGGTGACGATGGCGTCGACGTGCGCCGACTTCACGAAGTCCAGGAGCGCCTTGGTGGGCTTTCCGGTCAGGGTGATGGTTTCCACCGTCACGCCGGCCGGGAACTCCAGCTGCTGGCGCACGCGGGCGAACGCGGGCTCCACACCTTCGCTGTAGTCGGACATCCACGCCGCGTACGCCTCGGGCTGCAGCTCGAGCCGGGGGGCGACATGGACCAGGTATGCCATGGTGACCGACGGCAGGAGGGCGAGGGCCGCGCGCGCGGCGATGACGGACGGTTCGCTGAAGTCGATCGCGATGGCCAGGCGCTGCGGGAGTGCGGTGAATCCCGGGGGAACGGCCAGGACCGGGACCCGCGACAGCCGCAACGTGTGCAGGGCCGTCTCGCCCCCGAACATCCGGTCGAGCAGGTCGTGATGGCCGATGCCGGCGATGATCATGCGGGCCTTGGCCTCACGCCCCATGCGGGCGATGACGGCGGCCGGATCGCCGTCGCGCACCTGCACATCCCAGTTGGGGCGTGCGCCGACGGTTTCCGACAGCTGATCGCGGACACGCTGGGCGAGCGCCTGCCGGCGCGCCTCGTCCGTCTCGGCGGGGGGGAGCAGGAGTCCGTAATCGGCCGCCACCAGCGGGAGCGGCTCGAGGACGGCCAGCACCGTCACGTGGGCACCGGTGCGGTCGGCCATCAGCGCCGCCGCCTTGATGGCCGCGCTCGCCGACGCCGTTCCGTCGGTGGCAACGATGATGGGGCCGGTCAGGTTCAGGTCGCTCGTCACGGTAGCCACTCCCGCCCGAGGGGTTGCGAGTGCGGTTGACATGGTCGGATCCTCCGATGCGACCGCTGCGGGTCCGCCGGGCGCGGACGCTGCGCAGCTCAACCCGATATTGCGGCCGCTGGAGGGAAGCGTCTGTCCGCCTGCCGCTGAGAGATCGTGAGGGACGCCGACGGGCGCTGTCGGGCGATGCCGCACAGGAGAGCGGCGCTGGCGGGGGCTATCGCGTCGCGGCCGGGACCTGGCTGGCGCGCACGGCATTGAGGATGACCGCCACGTCGATCCCCTCCTGCACCAGCGCACCGGCCACCGGCGGGAGGTAGCCGAGGGCCGCCGCGAGCATCCCGACCGCACTCAACCCGAGCCCGACCAGGATGCTCTGCCTCGCGATGCGCATCGTCCGCTGGGCGATGCGTATGGCCTCGCCCACGCGGGCGAGGTCGTCGACGAGGATCACGACATCGGCGGCTTCGGCGGTGATGCCGCCGCCGGCGCTCGCCATGGCGATCCCGACGTCGGCGCGCGAGAGCGCCGGCGCGTCGTTGGTGCCATCGCCCACCATGAGGACGCGTCCCTCCACCTGCGACAGCTCGGCGACGCGCTCCACCTTGTCGCCCGGGAGGAGGTCGCCGAGCGCCTCGGCGATCCCGACCTGATCGGCCACGGCGCGTGTGTTGCGCGCATTGTCGCCCGAGAGGAGGAGCGTCCGCCGCACGCCTAACGATGGCAGCTCGGCCAGCAGGGGGGCGGCCGACGGGCGGACCTGGTCGTCGTAGTCCACCGCTCCGCGCAGCGCGCCGTCGACTCCCACCAGGGCGCGCACCGTCGCCGAGCCGTCGTCGAGCGGGGTCGCGGTGTCCGGCGGGAGTCCGAGGGCCTCGAGCACGTAGGCGCGGGAGCCCACCACGACCCGGCGGCCCTCGACGTCGCCGGCGACCCCGCGTCCCGGGGACTCGCGCACGTGCGCGGGTGTCGGGAGCGGGCCGGCCGCCGCGCGCGCCACATCGACCAGCGATCGGGCGAGCAGGTGACCGGACCGCTGCTCGACCGCTCCCGCCAGCCGCAACAGCTCGCGCTCCGACACGCCGTCGACCACGGTCACCCGGCTCACCCGCGCGCGTCCTTCGGTGATCGTCCCCGTCTTGTCGAAGACGGCGACCTGCGCGTCCGAGAGCCGCTCGAGCGCCGAGCCGCTGCGGACGATGATGTGTCGCCGGGCGGCGCGGTTGATCCCGCCGATGATGGCGATCGGGGTGGCGAGGATCAGCGGACAGGGCGTCGCGACGACGAGGACGGCCAGCACGCGCGTCGCGTCGCCGGTCACGAGCCAGGTCACGGCGCACGCCACGAGCGTGAACGGGGTGAACCACCCTGCATAGCGATCGGCCAGGCGCTGCAGCGGCGACTTGGACGCCTCGGCCGAACGCACGAGCTCGACGATGCGGGCGTACTGGCTCTGGCTCGCCACGGCGCTCGCCCGCATGACGAACGCCCCGCTGCCGTTGAGCATCCCGCTCATCACCCTGGCGCCCGGCGCCACCACCCGCGGCAGCGACTCCCCGGTCAGGCGCGACGTATCGAGCTCCGAGTGCCCGTCGACGATGTCGCCATCGCACGGGACCATCTCGCCCGGCCGCACCAGGAGCGGGTCTCCCACGACGATCTCGTCGACCGTGATGTCGACCTCGCCGCCCACCGTCACGCGGTGCGCGACGCGCGGCGCCAGGTCCTCGAGGGCGCGCACCGCGGCCGAGGCGCGCCCGGCGGCGTACCGCTCCAGCGCCTCGCCCCCGGTCTGCATCAGCACGACCACGAGGCCGGCGAGGGGCTCGCGCAGGGCGAGCGACGCGCCGATGGCGAGCGCCGCCACCACGTCGGTGGCGAAGTTGCCGCGGACCACGGCGACCGCGGTCCGCGCGAGGACCGGGAGGCCGGTGATGGCGAGGGCGACCAGCCAGACGGTCCCCGCCGCGCCGGCCCCCACGCGCCAGTACGCCCCCGCGCCGACGAGGATGCCCAGCAACGCGACGGCGGGATGCAGGATCGCCGCCCAGCCGAGGTGGCCGCGGGGTATGTTGAGGGGAGCCGTCACGCCGTCCCCCGCGCGCCGCTCGTCAGCCGCAATTCCCGTCGTCCCCGGTCCATCGTCTCGACGTCCACCACTGGAGGTCTCATGCGAGTCATCACGATCGCCGCGCTCGTGTCGCTCACCGCCGCGTGCGCGGCCAACCCTTCACCGGTGCACGTGGCCGGCGCGACCAGCGAGATCGATCGGTTGGCTGGTGAGTGGACTGGAGAATACACCAGCGTCGAGACGGGGCGAAGCGGGAGCATCACCTTCACGCTGCGCGCCGGGAGCGACACCGCCTTCGGCGACGTGGTCATGATCCCGCGGGCCCTCGCCCCGCTCCCCACCGAGCCCCGCGCCCCGTCGGGGATGACGCCGACCTCGCCGAAGGTGCTGTCCATCTCCTTCGTGCGCATCTCCGCCAATGTCGTCTCCGGGACGCTGGAGCCGTATCCCTCGCCTGATTGCGGCTGCACCCTCAGCACCGTCTTTCGCGGCACGCTGGCGGGCGACCGGATCGAGGGGACCTTCACCTCCACGCACAGCGATCCAATGGCGCCGGCGCAGCAGGGGCGGTGGTGGGCGACACGGAAGTCGCCCGGCACGACCGCGCCGCGGCTTCCGCCCGAAGCCGTCCCGGCTACTTCTCGAAGACGAACTGGCGCACCATGAGCCGGCGCTCGGCCACGGCCCGCACGATGTCGGTCGTGGTCACGATGCCGGCGAGTGCCCCTTCCTCGGTGACCAGCGCGCGCTGCGCCCCCGCCGCCAGCATGCGCTGCGCCGCATGGGACACCTCCATGCCCGCATCGACGGTGCACACCGTGCGCGACATGGCCTCGCCGACCGAGTGATCGGCCAGCAGGTCCCACTGCGGCCCCTGCGACGACGACATGCGCTCGGCCACGTCGGGGCCCTCGTTAGGCCACCAGTCGGTGAAGTAGCTCGACGAGAGCGGATCGCCCTCCGTCCACTCCTCCACCTCCGCGTCGTCGTCCTCCCGCGCCTCGTCTTCCTCGCGCCTCGACTCCGGCGCGGGGGTCACCGACTCGAACTCCAGGATGTCCGTCGCCGAGAGGACGCCAACCACCCGGTCGCCCTCGACCACCGGCGCGCCGCCGATCCGGCACGAGACGAGGACTTCCACGGCGTCGCGCAGCGTCTGGTCGGGCTCCAAGGTGACGACGCTGGGGGTCATGATGTCGCGGACCTTGAGCATGGGACCTCCCGCCGGACGGCGATGTCGCAGGTGAACACATCCGCCCCTACGGTGCCGTCCGGTGCGGCGTGCGTCAGTAGGACAATCGCTACGCGCGCGTCGGGGGTTTCGCGCCGTCAGGACGAGGACTTGCCCCGTGCCGGCGGAGGCGTCCCGTGCGGCGAGTAGGGTGCTCCCGGCGTGACGAAGTCCGGCGTCGTTCCCGGCACGGAGGGAGTGGCCGGATGCGACTGCATCTCCGGCGCGCGGGCGCGCACCATCCGAAGGGCGCTGTCGGCGAGCGCCGTGTCGTTGATCGCCTTGCCCACCATGTACGTGCCGAACCAGGGGGCGGCGTGCTCGGGAGCGCTGAGCGCGGCCTTGTGGTAGTACGCCAGCGCCCCCTGGAAGTCCTTCACCCGGAACGCGGTGTTGCCGCTGTCGAGCAGCGCCCTGGTGACGGCGGGGAGCACCGTGCCCCCCGACGGCGTGGTGATCGGCACGTGCCCCGGCGGGAGGATGGCCGCGAGGCTGTCCTGCTGTGTGCCGTTGGAGCGACCGCAGGCCAGCACGGCGAGGAGCACGAGAAATGACGGACGGAGACGCATCGACCTCATCATCGGACGGTGGGATCGGAAATATGGCACCGCGCGCACATCGCGCGGGCGCGGGCGCCGAGCCGCGACGGATCGAAGTCGGGGCCGTGCGGGTTCACCCCCCACCCCCGCTGCGAGTGACACTGCATGCAATCACGCTGGGTGTGACACGTCGTGCAGCTCTGCAACCCCCGGCGCGCCGCCTGCCCGTGCTGGAGGAGCCATAGCGGCTGTCCGTTGTGATACACCCCGGCACGCTGTCCCCGGGAGGCGATGCCCTGCGCCTGGTGACAGCTGCGGCAGAAGACCTCGGTGTTGTGGCACGATGCGCACTCGAGGTCGCGCCCGTACGACTCCGGGGCGTGGCGCTGCACGAAGTTGGCGGGGTGGAAGCCGCGTCGCGACTCGCCGGCGTGGCAGTCGGAGCAGAATCGCTGCGCGTGGCACCCCTCGCACGTCAGGCGCCCGCTCGCGGCCGTCGCCGCATGGTTGCGCTCGAACCCCGCCGGGTGGACGCGCACGACGGTGCGGGTGGTGTCGCCTCCGGCGCGCACCCCCCGCGGGCCCTGCACGTTGGCCACCGGCTGCGCCAGCGTGGTGTGCGGCATGGCCAGCGACGGCGTCGTGGCCACGCGTCGCGGGAGGACGAGCTGCACCCCCGGAGCCCCCGTCCGCCCGGCGGGAAGCCGCCGGATGACGTCGCGCGCCGAGCTCCCGATATGGCACACCGTGCAACTCGGCTGGGCGTGGCATGAGGCGCACCGGGCGATGCTGGCCGTGGCCGCCTGGCCATGCGCCCCGACCCACGCGTCGGCGCGGTGATCGTCGGGCGTGAGGTACGACGCCGGCTTCCCCCGCAGCGCCGTGGCCATCCGCGCGTCGGGTTGCAGCTGGGTGACCGGCGCGAGCTCGGCGGCGTTCACGTGGCAACGCGCGCACGAGTCCCGCGTGTGGCAGGTGGCGCACTGCGCCTGGGCGTCGGCGGCCGACACCGCGTGCCGCGCCGCGAACTGGGGGGCGTCGTGCGACGGCGGCTTCGGCAGCCCCGCCATCTGCTCGGCCGTGATGGTGCGGGACCGGGCCAGCGGGATATGACACGTGGCGCACCGGTTGTCGGGCGCCAGGTGCGCGGTGGCGCGATGCGTATGGCACGACTGGCACGTCTCCGGCCGGGCACGCTGCACGTCGAGCCAGCGCGCATCCGGTCCGCGCGCGTGGCACGTGGTGCACAGGCGCCCCGCCGAATCCACCTGCGCGGCGTGTTCGCGATGCGCGAACTTGAGGAAATCCTGGCGCGGTGAGGCGCCCTCGTAGCGCACGCGCCTGGAGATCGTCCCGTCGTGGCATTCGCCGCATAACGCGGCGGGCGGGAGGAGCGCCGACGCCTCGCCGGTGATCGCCCCCGCGTGGCACCCGGTGCAGGTGGGGAACAGCTTCTCGTGCCTCTGGTGCGGGAACGGCGGGCGCCCCGTCCGCGCGTACACCTGCGCCTCGAGCGGCGCGCCGGCCGTCGCCGCCAGCGTCGCGAGGAGCGCCATCGCCAGGGACCGCATGGCGTGTCTCATCGCCCCCTCCCTCCGGACATCCCGGGCTCGCTCCCCACGACCCACTCGAGGCGGACGGAGGCGCGCCGCTGGCTCCAATCGGTTCCCGGCGCATCGTGGGTCAGGCGGTGACGATACACGCCGCCGTCGAAGGCGACGCGGAAATCCGGCGTCAGGCGCACGGCGCCATTGACCATCCCCCCGACGACCCGCCCGGTCCCCACGCGAAACTCGTAGATCGACTGGAAGCCCGAGACGGTGGCGCCCACCGTGACGCGTTCGTGCGGCGTCCAGCGCACGCCGCCCGACACGTCGGTGCGCGAGGCGCCGAAGCCGATGTCGGTGGCGTAGTTCGCCGACGCCGCCAGTTGCTCGGAGGCCAGCCAGGTCCCCTCGACCCCGGCCCGCCATCCGTCGGAGCGCAGCGGCAAGGAGTTGACCCCCGCGTGGTCCTCGGCGTAGGTACGATAGCCGCCATGGGCCGTCAGCTGCAGCCGCTCGCGCGCCGTCCGCCACGACAGTTCCGCGCGCCCCTCGTCGAAGCCGATCGGGGCAAAGGCCCCCCAAATGGTCCAGAGTTCGAAGAAGGGGCGATGCCGCCGCCCCTCGATGGCGCCGTCGAAGCCGGCCGGGAGGCGTCGCGCGAGGCGCAGCCGCGCCTCGTTGAGCACCTCGCCCGCCACGTCGTACGTCACGCTCCCGTCGAGCGCGATGCCGGCCAGGCGCGTCATCCCGTCCAGCGCCACGCGCTCCGAGTAGAGCGACGAGCGATCGGCGAAGATCACGCGCTGGTACACGGCCGAGATGGCGCTCAGGTCCGACGGCCGCGCTCGCAGCCTCACGCCGATCAGGTATCCCTGGTCCTCCGGGGGGAGGTCGTCCACGGCCCCGATCTCGGCGCTGGTGTACGGCTCGTTGAGTCCCTGCACGAGCGCCCGCCCGCCGAAGGCCTCCACCGAGTGCGCCCCCCGTCGCAGCATCAGCGACGCGCCATCGAAGTTGTAGGCGCCCAGCCCGCTCGTGGCCCACAGGCGCCCGAGGCGTGCACGCCCGAGACGGCGATCGACCTGGAGGTACGCCTCGAGCGCGTCGAAGTGGTCGTCGAGGCGCGGCCAGAGCGCCGGTTCGCCCCCCACCGACGTGCGGGCGCGCAGGTGGGCATGGGCGCTGATCCCCTCTCCCAGCCCCCACGCCGCGATCGACAGGTCCTGCAGCAGCGGGTTTGTCGTCTCGCGGGCGCCGGAGGTGGCGAAGTAGCAGTACGCCATCCCGTCGGGGCATTGCACCAGCTGCCCGTCCGAAGCACGCCGGACCAATCCCGTCCCCGCCGTCTGCGACGCCAACACCGAGTCCTGGCGCAGCGGGCGCAGGTCGATCGACTGGAGCCACGTCGTCCCGGTGATGCGGATCCCCTGGGCCGCGACTGGTGTCGCGCCGAGTCCCACGCCGAGGACGGCGCCCAAACCCGCGGCGACACGCCAGCGAAGCATCGAGTGCATCATCGGGTCCCTCCGCGATCACGCCCCTCGTTCCAGCTCACGCGATGGCACACGACACACTCCTTGGCGGCGTAGTGCGTGCGCTGATCCGGGTGGCAGCTCAGGCACAGCGTGCGCACCGGGGGAAGCTGCGCCACCGTGCGGTCGCTGTGACACGCCGCGCACCCGTCATGGGTCCAGCGCGTATGCTCCGTCCTCGGCGACGCGTGGCACGAGGTGCAATCGCGCTGCACGGAGTGATGGTCGACGTGGCAGCCGGTGCAGTCCTTCACCAGCGAGCGCGCGGCATCGTCCGCGTGGCAGGAGCTGCACGCCAGGTTCGCGTGGCGCGTGTGCTCGAACGTGAGCGTTCGTGTCAGCTCGCGTTGGCGCGTCGACACCTTCACCGTGACCGGTACGGCGTGCGGTGCCGCCAGTTCGCCCGCGGTGTGACAAGCGGAACACTTCCCGGCGCGCTCATCGCTGGCGTGGTGACACCCCTGGCACGAGGCCGGGGCGCGGATGATGAGCTCGCCGTGCGACCGGTCGGTGCTGTGACAGGTGGTACACGCCAGCTTGCGATGCCGCGAATGCTGAAAGGGCGCCGCCGATGGCCGGCGGGCGCCCTGCTGCGGTGGTGCCAACGCTCCCGTTTGCGTGCGCGGCGCCACGCCCTGCCGCGCCAGCGACGACGATGCGGAGCGGATTGCGGACGTCGGCGCGCCCGCGGCGGGCGACGCTGGACGCTCCAGCTCCTCGCTCCCTCCATCGGCCGCTGGCGGCGCGTCCCACCAGTCAACGCCTTCCAGCGTCGCCCCGACGGCCGAGGGCCCTCCGGGCGCACGCATGGTCGCCCGCCCCGCCGTGCCCTGCGGCACCGCGGCGGCATGCGGCAGGACGGATGCATGTGGCATGTAGGGCCCCGGCCACGTCCCGGCCGCCGCCGCGGGCGCACTCGCCGAGGACGCCGCGCGCGAGCTCTGCGGCACCTTCGCGCTCGCCCCCGGGGAGGGGGTCTGCGGCGTCACCGTCCGCCGCAGCCGCCCGCGGCGCAGCGGGCGGTCCTCGAAGATCGACTTGTGGCAGTCGATGCAGTTGGTGGACTCCACCTTCCACGAATGCGCCTTGTGGCAGGCGGTGCAATCATCGATCGCGTGATCGCCCAGGCCGCGATGGAAGGCGGTGAGCGTGTCGGCGCTGGCGTGGCAGGTGGAGGTGGCGCAGCTCTTGATGGCCCCCTCGGCCTTCGTCTGCTTGTGGGGGTTGTGGCACTCTCCGCACCTGGCCTTGTGCGGATCGTTGTCCAGCCCCTGTTCCGCCAGCTTCTCGCGCATCTCGTGACAGGCGAAGCACTGCGGCTTGAACGGGACCAGCTCCTTGCGGCTGGAGTCGACCGGTGCCGTCTCGTTCACGGGGCGGGCGAACTCGTGGCAGGTCGTGCAATGCAGCGACGTCTGGTCGGCCATCTTCCCCAGCGTGACCTTCACCTTCTCGTGGCACCCGGACTGGCTACACGACAGGTCGGTGGGGGCGAAGGCGTGGACCTCCTTGGCGTGGCAGGTCACGCACATCACGTCCTTGAGCGCCGAGGAGTCCGACTCCAGGTGCACCCGGTGGCCGGCGGTCGCGCTGATGTACTTCCAGACGCTGTCGCGCTGCTGGGTGATGTGGCACTCGGCGCAGATCCGGTCGGGGACCGGAGAGTGCGACGGGATCTTGTCGGGGCGTTCCAGGACCCAGTAGTACAGCTCCTTCATGCTGGCGAAGATCGACTGCTGGTGGCACGCGTGGCACTGGAGCTTGGAGTGCTCCGACGTCTGGAACTTGCCGAACGCCGATCGCATGACGTGGCAGCTCGAACAGAAGTCGTTCTCCTGCATCATGTAGTTGTACGACCAGCCGCCCACGAGTCCCGCCGCCAGGAGCACGGTCGCCACGCTGGCGCCTAACGCCACCTTGTAGCCGTGCGACCTGGCCCCGAGCCAGGCGATGATGTCGGCGCGCCGCTTCCACGCCACGGTGACGACCACCACGGCCACGATCGCCCCCACCACCACGCCGGCAACCTGGATCCACTGCGGAACGCCGGAAAAGAGGAAGCGGAAGATGCGCGCGACGCCGCCGGGAAGGGGCGGCTGGTCCATGCGGATCGAGTCGACCGAGAGCGGGCCGTGGATGGTGTCCCCCTGGCCGGTTCCCTGCACCCCCTGGAGGAGCGCGGCGATTGCGGATCCGATCATGATCGGGAGGAGTGGGAGGTGGCGATCATCGTGGCGTCCCGCCAGACACGAAGCGGGTGAACGATGAGGCGTTCACCCGCTTCGTCACAAGGCGGCGAGGTGACACCGCCTAGTTGCTGCTCCGCGCGCGAAGCTGCTTGTCGAACGGCGCCAGCTGCAGCCCCGGCGGCGGGGTGATGCCGTAGTCGTTGGCGACCGCGACGATGCTGGCCCGCAGCAGCGCCTTGGCCAGGAACGGGTTGTGCGCCGCCGATCCCGGGTGGAGCGCCAGTGCGACGTTGAACGTGGCTCCACGCGCCGAGTTGACCTTGGGAACCGCCATCTCGGACGCGGGGACCTTGGCGAGCATCGCGTTGAGCCCCGCGGCCAGTCCGGCAATGTCGGCCTCGGCCGTCACGAAGACGGTCCGCGCGGTCGTCTCGGAGTGGCACCCCGATCCGGCGCACGACTTGTACGACCGAGCGGTGACCGAACAGTTCTGCTTGTCCGGCGGGAGCGGGAGCCCGTTCCCGTCCACGCAGGGGATCGCCGTGAAGCGGTGCCCGGTGACGGTCTGCACGAACTTGCCGGTCGCCTTGTCGGTGACGTCGAAGCGGTTGACGTGGCAGGTGGCGCAGAGCTTCGGGTTGCGCGAGGTACCGTGCGTGGCCACCAGCGTGCTGTCGGCCTGGAGCCCCGGCGGCCACCACCCGGCCTCACCCAGGAGCATCGGCCCCTGCGGCGAGTGCG
This sequence comes from Gemmatimonadetes bacterium SCN 70-22, assembly GCA_001724275.1. NCBI lineage: Bacteria > Pseudomonadati > Gemmatimonadota > Gemmatimonadetes bacterium SCN 70-22. The sequence continues at coordinate 49,802 of MEDZ01000007.1, read as the reverse complement.
GTGACAGGCGGCTCGACGTGAAGTCGGGATTCGCGCGCCGGTAGTGGCACTTCATGCACAGGTTCTGGTCCAGGTCCGGCACGTCGATCGGGAACCGCAACTGCTTGGGGTTGTTGGAGCCGTGTGGGTCATGGCAGACCGCGCAGGTCGTCCCGACGGCGTTCGCCGGGGTGATCGTCGCGGCCTTCTCCACGAAGTTGGTGTTCACTCCCCACGCCTCGAGGATCTTCTGCCCCATGTGGCACGACTGGCACGCGGGGTTGGCGACGCCGCTGGAGAACGTGCCGCTGTACACCCGGGCGTGCCGCGTCTGCCGCCACTCGTCGACGTAGGGGTGATGCGTGCCGCTGTGGCACTCGGCGCACCCATTGGTCGCCTTCGTCCCCGTGTCGGCGGCGATGGACGGAAGCATCTGCCCGCGCGTCGGCCGCTGGATGTGCGCCAGCCCGGCCCCGTGACAGCTCTCGCACTGCACGTCGTGGTAGCGCTTGTCCTTGGTGGTGCGCCACCCCGCCAGCGTGTCCGACAGCGCGTTGCCGCGGTCGTTGACCGTGTGGCACGCCTGGCAGAGTCCCTGCATGGAGCCGCTCTTCTCGAGCGTCGCAAACGCGTCGGCATGCGCCGTCTGCTTCCACTTGGCCTGCTGCCCCACGTGGCAGTTGCCGCAGACGGTGACCTTGTTGGCTTCGTCGCTGTATCCCACGAAGCTCGCCGCCGCCTGCGGCGGCGACGCGTAGTTCGGGCCGTCCCGGTAGACGATCTTCTCGTCCACGCAGCCGCCTAACGCGACGAGGACCAGCACGCCCATGCCGGTCGCGGCTGCGAATGTTTGACTTCGTCTCGTCATGGACCCGTCCTCCTCCTTGTATGGCGCACCAACGCCTGGGAATTCGCGTGCCGGAAACCGCTGTGCACCTGCCATTGATGGACATCGTCCAATCAACTGGCCGTAATAGTACGTACGTGCGCGGAGTACGCCACGGGGGGAATCCCCGACAGTTGCGTAATCGTTGCAAGGCGCACCGCGCCGGCGAACCCCTAGCACTCCGGCCGGACTTCCCTACCGGCGCCCGAGCTCGACCGTCGCCCCGGCCACATCGTGCCGTGGCGTACGGTGCCGTGGGGCACAAATGGAAAAAGCCGCACTCGCGGTGCGGCTTTCGGTCGAGCTCGCCTAACGGCACGTGCCATGACTTGCAGGTGACGACGCCACGCCGTCTCCCCCGTGCGGGTGACGACGCTAGGGCGCAGCCTCCGTCGCCGCACCGTCGTCGTCCGTCCCAGCCGGCCCGGCGGTCCACTTCCGCACCGCCAGCCAGATCACCCCGCCACCGATCACGACCATCACGAGGGGGAGGAGGTACACCACCAGGTTGAAACCCGACGCCTTGGGCTCCAACAGGATCCACTCGCCGTACTTGTCGATGAAGTACTGCTTGACCTGCTCCGGCGTCTTCCCCGACGCCAGCTGGTCGCGCACGACCCCCTTCATCTCCTGCGCCAGCTCCGACGGCGAATCCTGGAGGCTGTTCCCCTGGCACACCGGGCACCGCAGCTCCGACGCCACCTGGCGCGTCTTCTCCTCCAGGACGGGGTCGTTCGAGACCGGGGCGCTCCGCTCCTGCCCCTCCCCTCGCCCCGTCGTGGCCGCCAGCGCCATCACCAGAAGCAACGTCCTCGCCAGCCGGCGCCCTCGGCGGCCGCGACGCCCGCGCGTCGTCTCCGTCAGCTGCATCGTCACTCCCCCGCCGTGGGAACGGCGACGCGCCTGGCCGAGTCGCCCCCCGGCACCGCTCCCGGCGGTGCCGGCTGCGCCAGGAGCGAATCGAGCTTCCACGCCAGCACCGTGGCCGTCACCGGCCCCACGTGCTTGTACGCCACCCGTCCATCGCGCCCGATGAAGAATGTCTCGGGGACCCCGTAGAGTCCGTAGTCGATGGCGGTTCGCGTCCGCGGATCGTTCAGCGAGGGGTAGCTCTGCCCCCCCATCTCGGCGATCCAGCGCGTCCCGTTGCCCGGAACGTCGTTGTACAGCACCCCGTAGAACTTCACCCCTCTCGAGGCGTACGCCTCGGCCACCTGCGACAGCGTGCTGTGCTCGTCGCGGCACGCCAGGCACCATGAGGCCCAGAAGTTGAGCACCACCACCTCGCCCTCGTGATCGGCCAGGCGGACGGAGTCGCCGACGGCACGACGCTGGGCCCCCTCTCCCTCCGCGAAGACCGCCAGCGAGAACGGCGGCGCCGCTCGCCCGGGGAGCGGCGAGGGGATCTCCTTGGGATCGCGCGTCATGCCGTAGCCCAGCAGGAGGACGATCGGGATGGCGACGAGCGACGCGGTCGCTGCCCGCTTCCAGTTCATCAGTCGGCTCCCTCGAGCGAATTGGTCGCCATGATTCCCGCCGCCCCGCTCACCGGCGACACGCCGACCCCCACCGGCGGCACCACCGCCCCCATCCACGCCGGCGAGCGCCGCCGCGTGGGGAACATACTGATGATCGCCCCCAGGCAGATGATGCCACCGCCGAACCAGATCCACGGGACGAGCGGCTCGAGGATCACCTTGATGGTGGCGTCCGAGCCGTCGGGCTTGAAGGCCATCAGGTTCAGGTAGATGTCGCCCCACGGCCGGCTGCGGACGGCCGGCGTCGGGATCGGCTGCTGCGACGTGGGATAGAAGTTCATCGCCGGGTCGAGCCGCCCGATCTCGCGCCCTTCCCGGAGGATGGCCACGGACGCCGCGATGCGGGAGCGTTGCGGCTCCTCACGCCCGTAGACCTCGAGGAGCCGGAGCTCGAACGCCCCGGCGCGCATCGACTCGCCCTTCTTGAGCGTCGCCTCGTGCTCGGAGCGGAAGGTCGATGACGCCGCGATGGCGAGTGCCACCGCGACCACCCCCAGGTGCGCGACGTACCCGCCGTACCGCCGCCGGTTGGCACCCACCAGGCGCGCCAGCGCGGTCGCTGCGTCCTCGTTGCGGACCCGCATGCGCGCCCGCACCCCGGTCACGTACTCGCGCACGTTGGCCACCAGGGCGAACGAGGCGAAGGCGAACGACAACACCGCGTACACCTCGCGCGCCCCGGCGCCGATGGCGACGAGTGCCCCCACGAACGCCCCGATGGTCGGCGGCAGCAGCTGGCGACGTACCACCTCCTTCGACGCGCGGCGCCAGGGGAGCGCCGGCCCCACACCCATCAGGAAGAGGAGCGCCGCACACAACGGGAGCGTCATCTTGTTGAAGAACGGCTCCCCCACGCTCACCTTCACCCCGCGCGCCGCTTCGGCCACGATGGGGAAGAGCGTCCCGACCAGCACCGTGAAGGTGAAGGCCGTCAGCATCAGGTTGTTGAGCAGGAAGACGGTCTCGCGCGACGCGACGCTGTCGAGGCGCCCGTCGCTGGACAGCTGCTCGGAATTGCCGGCGACCAGGGCGAGCGACACGACCAGCGTGATGGCGATGGCCACCAGGAAGTACATCCCGATCGGCCCTTCGCCGAAGGCGTGCACCGACGACAGCACGCCCGAGCGCGTCAGGAAGGTGCCCAGGATGGTCAGGGCGAACGTCGTGACGATGAGGTTGAGGTTCCAGAGCTTCAGCATGCCGCGCCGCTCCTGGACCATCACCGAGTGGAGGAACGCGGTCGCGGTGAGCCACGGCATGAACGAGGCGTTCTCGACCGGGTCCCACGCCCAGTAGCCGCCCCATCCGAGCACTTCATAGGACCACCACATCCCGGCGATGATCGCCGCGGTCAGGAAGGCCCAGGCTCCCAGCGTCCAGCGGCGCGAGAGGCGGATCCAGTCGTCGCTGGCCACCTCGCCCGCCGCCATCGCCCCGACGGCGAAGGCGAACGGCACGGTGAGCCCCACGTATCCCAAGTAGAGCAGCGGGGGGTGCACCCCCATCAGGATGTGGTTCTGCAACAGCGGGTTGGGCCCGGGGCCATCGGGGGGGACGGGCGAGACCGGCGTGAACGGGTTGGCCGGACCCACCAGCAGGATGAGGAAGAAGACGCTGGTGGCCAGCATCACCATCGTCGTGTAGGGGATGAGCGCCCCCTCGCGGTCCCGGTTCCAGAAGACGACCAGCGCGGACAGGAGGGCGAGGACCCACGCCCAGAAGAGGATCGACCCCTCCAGCGCCCCCCACAGCGAGATGATGGTATAGAAGAGCGGCGTGGCCCGGCTCCCGACCTGCGCCACATAGCCCACGCTGAAGTCGTGGGTCACGAGCGCGAAGATCATCGCGAACGTGGCCACGGTGACGAGCGCGAACACGGCGTACGTCGCCGAGTAGGTCGCGTGAATGAGCGACTCGCGCGAGCGCCGGATGCCGATCGGGACCGCCACGACGCCGAAGGCCGCCACGGCGAGGGCCGCCATCAGCGCGTTGTACCCGAGGAGGCGCGTCATGACTTGCCGTCCTCGCGCAGTGTCTCGAACATCGCCTTGTACATCTCCTGCGGCGTCTGCCCGGGCTTGGGCGGATGATACTCCTCGGAGTGCTTGATCATGAGGTTGGTCGACTCGAAGACGCCGTCCTTGCCGAAGCGCCCTTCGCAGACCACCCCCATGCCGTCACGGAACATCTGCGGTGGCGCCCCCTTGGAGTGCACCTCGACCGTCTTGACGCCGTCGCTGAGCTGGAAGCGGAGGTCGAGCGTCTCCGCGTTCCATTTCACCGATCCGGGGGCGACCATCCCGCCGAGTCGCACCGGGACGTCGACGACTTCGGTCCCCTTCGCCAGCAGCTCCTGTGGCGTGAGGAAGAAGACGACGTTCTTGTCCAGGCCACCGTACATCAGGTAGCCGAAGGCTCCCAGGACGATCACGGCGGCGACCACCATGGCCGCCCGCTTGCGCCCCTCGACATTTCCGCTCATGACTCTTCTCCGGGATATTCCGCCTTCGCGTGTCGGAGGCGGCGCTCGGCCTCGCCGCGCACGCGCGCGAGGCGCCACGCATAGGCGAGCAGCACCGCCCAGGTGATCGTGAACGCCGCGACGATGAACTTCGTGTTGCTATCCATTGATCCCCCCACGGCCACCTAACGCGGCGCGCTCCTGCAGCAGTTCCGCCTCGCGCTCCATCCTGGCCGTCTCGTAGCGGTGCCGGATGAAGAAGACGAGGACCACCATCATCGCGATCGCGTTGAGCCGCAGCCCCACCGTGAAGCTCGAATCGAGGGTCTGCGGACTGGACTGCACCTGGTGCAGCGTCCGCCACCACCGTACCGACATGTATACGATGGGGACGTTGAGCGCTCCCAGGAGCCCCACGGCCGCGCTCCACTGGGCCCGGCGGTCGGGATCATCCACGAACGCCCGCAGGATGAGGTACCCCACGTAGAGGAAGAAGAGCACCGCGGTCGACGTCAGCCGCGGGTCCCACGTCCACCAGATCCCCCACGTGGGCTTGGCCCAGATCATCCCCAGTACCAGCGTCAGCCCGGTGAGGATCGTCCCCGACTCGGCGGCGGAGGCGGCCAGCAGGTCGTCCCGCTCCTGTCCCTTCCACAGGTAGCGCAGCGAAGCGATCGCGACGACGAAGAAGGCGATCATCATGTTCCACGCCGCCGGGACGTGGACGTACATGATCTTCTGCAGGTGCGCCATGTCCCGGTCGGCAGGGCTGCTGGCGATGGCCCACGCCTGCGCCGCCGCCACCAGCGCGAAGGCGCCGACCCCCAGCCAGAGCCCACGGGCGCGTGTCCCGGCACGCGCGGAGGTGGACATGTCTGCCGTCGTTACTCCCATCTCACACCTCGATCACGTATTCGAAGGCCAGCGTGGTTGCGACGAGAAAGATGATATCGAACGCACCCAGCAAACGCACCCAAGCCCCGGCCTCACGCATGGGGTCGCCCCCCATCAGGCTCGTCGACGCCTCGACCGCCGCCAGCAGGACGGGGATCAGCATCGGGAACAGGAGGAGCGGGAGGAGCACTTCCCGCGCCCGGCTCCGGCTCGACATCGCCGAGTAGAACGTCCCCAGCGTGACGAACCCGATGGTCCCGAGGAGCGTCACGGCCAGGAGTGTCGCCCACCCCGGAGGGAGGGCGACCTGATACAGGATGAACGCCACCGGGATCACGATCGCTTCCACGATCAGGACGAAGACCAGGTTGGCGATCAGCTTCCCGATGAAGATCGCCCATCGCGCCCCGGGATAGAGCAGGAGGGATTCCAGCGCCCCGCCGTCCAGCTCGAGTTGGTACGATCGGTTGAAGGCCAGCACGCCGGAAAACAGGATCGCCAGCCAGAGCGCCCCGGCGGCGGCGGCGCGGAGGGTGTTCGTGTCGGGGCCGACGGCGAAGCCGAAGAGGAGCAGGACCAGGATTCCCATGAAGGCGACGGCGTTGATCCCCGCCTTCGAGCGCCGCTCGGTGGTGAGGTCCTTCCAGACGATCGCCAGGATCCGCCGCCCTTCGTCGCGCAGCGTCACGAGCCCCCCTCGCCGAACACCGGTTCCAGCGCGTCGGCCGTGGTCGCTCCGGGCTCCGGCAAGGGGACGTCGGCATCGACGACGCCGTGCCTGAGGCGCACCAGGCGGTCGAGCATGTCGCCGGCACTGTGGCGGTCGTGCAGGACGATCATCGCCGAACCGCCGCGCGCGCGCACCTCGCGTACCACGTCGTTGACCAAGGCAATCCCCGCCGGATCGAAGTTGTTGTAGGGCTCGTCCAGGAGGAGCAGGCGGGGACGCTGCAGGAGGAGGCGGGCAAGCGAGAGCCGTCGCTGCATCCCGGCCGAGAAGGTTCGCACCGTCTCCTTGGTCTCGCGCCCGAGGCCGACCCGTTCCAGGAGATCGGGGATCTCCGCGAAGTCGCGCCCCAGCATCCGGCAGGCGAACTGGAGGTTCTCTTCCGCCGTGAGGTCGTCGTACAACCCGGGGTAGTGCGTGAGGAAGGCGATCGTCCCGCGGACCGCAGTCGCCTCCTTCGCGACGTCGCGCCCGAAGACGCGGGCCTTGCCGCCCGTCGGCTTGATGGCGGTGGAGAGGATGCGTAAAAGCGTGCTCTTTCCGCTTCCGTTGTGCCCCTCGACCCCCACAACTTCTCCCGCAGCGACCGACAGGGTGACGCCGCGCAGGGCCCACCGGCGCCCATAGCGCCTGGTGACCCCCTCGATTTCGACCGCTGTCGCGTCGTCGTGCCCTATCCTGACATTCACGGTCGGCAATCTAATCGTTGAGGACGCCCGTCGTGACCCGGGCACGTTCCTGACACGAGCGTCGTCCATCCCCTGAACTCGCAGCCCTGTGACCGACCTTCCCTCCCCGCCGAATGACCGCTCCGCTCCGACCCCGCGCGGCGACGCCGGGGGGAACGGGGGAGCGGAATCCAGACTACCGCGCTGCTTCCATGTCGCCCCGGACGGGGGGACGGTCTCCCGCGACCTGGGGGTGAAGGAGATCGCCAACGCCGTTCGCGAGGCGCAAGGGACCTTGTGGGTCGACATCGACTCCACGAGCCGCCAGCAGCTGGCCCTGCTCGAAAAGGTCTTCAACTTCCACCCGCTGGCCATCGAGGACGTGCTGAACCCGCTGAGCCGCCCCAAAGTCGAACCATATGACGGCTACCTGTTCGTGACGCTGCGGGTCGTCCGCCTCCAGGAGGCGACCACCGACCCGTACGACCTGGAGACGGACAACCTCTATTTCTTTCTCGGGCCCAGCTACCTCGTCACGGCGCACGCGGGGCCGTCGCCGAACGTGGACCAGGTGGCCTCGGTGGCGCTGCGCACCCCCGACCTCGTGTCGCGGGGCGCCGCACGGCTGGCGCACCACATCATGGACACGGCGATCGATGCGTTCTTCCCCATTCTCGACCGCATCGACGACTTCGTCGACTCCCTGGAGGAGCGGGTATTCGCACGCTTCGACGAGGAATCGCTGCGCGACATCTTCGCCGTCAAGCGGATGGTGCTCTCGCTCCGGCGCTACCTCTCGCCCCAGCGCGAGATCTTCAACGTCCTGTCGAATCGCCCCTCCCCGCTCCTCCCCCCCGAGGTGCAGCTGTACTTCCGCGACATATACGACCACATGCTGCGCATCAACGACGCGCTCGACACCTACCGCGACCTGATGAGCAGTACGATGGAGTCGTACCTGTCGCAGGTGTCGAACCGCCTCAACGTGGTCACGAAGGGGCTCTCGGTCGTCGCGACCCTCAGCGTCCCGTTCGTCGTCGTGAGCGGGATGTGGGGGATGAACTTCACCCGCATCCCGCTCTCGGCGCACCCCTACGGCTTCGAGATCATGCTCGTGGGACAGCTCGCGTTAGGCGGCGTCCTGGTCTGGCTCTTCCGCAGCCGGAAGTGGCTCTAGGACCTCGTCCCGTGCCCCACCGGCGCCGACTGACTCCCGTCTCCCGTCTCCCGTCTCCCGCCCGTCGTCACGGCACCGGCCCCCGCCAGGCCGTGATCCCCAGCTCCAGCAGCAACGCGACGAGCGCCAGCGCAAGCGGCCAGCGGAAGAGCTCGGTGAAGCGCGTGTAGACGCGCGTGTGCACCGGGCTCCGCTCCAGTCGGTCGATCTCCTCGGTGATGCGCTGCAGCGCCGCGGCGTCGCGGGCACGGAAGTAGCGCCCTCCCGTCTTCTGCGCCACCTCCGTCAGCAGGGCGTCGTCGATCTCCACGGGGCGGTTCTCGTACCGCAGCCCGAACACCCCGCGCCCCACGGGGACCGGCGCCATCCCCTCCGTCCCCACCCCGATCGCGTAGATCTTCACCCCGAACTCGGCCGCCGCCTGCGCCGCCGTCCGCGGGTCGATCGTCCCCCGGTTGTTCACCCCATCCGTCAGCAGGACGATCACCCGCGAACGCCCGGGGGCGGTACGCAGGCGGTTGGCCGCCGTCGCGATCGCCGTCCCGATCGCCGTCCCATCCTCCAATTGACCCGGTTGAAGGTTATCGATGGCGGCAATCACTACCGGATAATCCGTCGTGAGGGGAACCTGCGTCAGCGCCTCACCCGAGAAGGCGACGATCCCGATCCGGTCGCTCCCGCGAAGCCCGACGAACTGCTTGACCTTTTCCCGCGCCACTTCCAGCCGGTTCTGTGGCTGGAAGTCCTCAGCCAGCATCGAGCTCGAGATGTCGAAGGCGATCACGATGTTGATCCCCTCGCTGTTGGACTGCTCGCTCCGTCCGGCCATGCGCGGCCGCGCCATCGCCACCACGAGCCCCGCCAGCGCCAGGGTGCGTAACCCGATGATGGCGCGAGAGATCCATGCCCCCCGTCGTGGCCCCCTGGCCAGCAGCCCCACCCGCGAGAAGACGATGGCGGGGGGGTGACGACGACGGCGCCACCACCACCAGCCAGGGAGGAGGAGGAGCAACAGGAGGATCCACGGCGTGTGGAACTGGAGTTGCGTAAGCCAGGATGGCACGGGCGGAGCGGGAGGGGAGTTGGGCGGTTATACCACCAAAGTACCGCCGAGGTGCGTCCCGGGAATGCCGCCCGCAACGCCCGCACGGCAATGAGCGTCTTTCCCGGACGGGGCGCGGCGCCCCTGCGCCGGTTCCTTCGGACGATCGCCGCATCGACGCCGGCTCACCCCGGTCGCCCCTGCGACGTCCTCCCTGCTGCCATGAACGAAGAAGTCTTCCTTTCCAAGCTCTCCGACGCGGTCCTGATTCTCGGCCGCGATGGCGTGATTGCCAGTGCCAGCCGGGGGGCCGAGCGCGTACTCGGCTGGGCGCCGGACGCCCTCCGCATGCGTCGGGTGGCGAGCCTCATCCACGAGGACGTCCTGGCCGAGGCCACGCAGTCGCTGGCGCGCGTCGCCGAAGGGGTGGAATTGCACCTGCCGCAGCGCTGGCGCGTGCGTCGCGCCGACGGGAGCTGGCTGGAGGCCGAGTGCACTGCGACCCGGCTCGCCGACGCCCCCCCGGAGCGTTGCGTCGTCCTCGCGCTGCGCGAGGCCCCGGCCCGCCACGTGATCGCGACGGCCGATGCCCTGCGCGACCCGCTCACCGGCCTCGCGACGCGCGCCCTCCTGCGCGACCGGGCCGAGCACGCCCTGGCTCGCGCCCACCGCCAGCAATTGCCCCTGGCGATCCTCTCCCTCGAGTTCGACGATTTCCGCGCGCGCGGCGAGCGCGCCACCATCGAGGAGCTGGAGCGGATCATCGTCGGCGTCGCGACCCGCCTCTCCACGGTCCTCCGCTCGTCCGATTCGGCGGCGCGCATCGAGGGGGCGCGCTTCGCGATCCTCCTCGAGGACATGGCCGACGAGTCGAACTTCGTGCAGGTCGCCGACCGGATCGGCCAGGCCTTCGCCGCCCCCATCCTCGTCGACGGCAAGGACTTCGTGGGCAACGCCAACCTCGGGATTGCCAGCGCCATGCCCGAGGATTCGGTGGACGACATGCTGCGCCACGCCGACGTCGCGCTCCGCGCGGCCCGGCGCCGCGGACGCGGGGCGTGCGAGCTGTTCGATCCCCGCGTGCACGAGCCGGCGCTGGCGCACACGCGTCTCGAGGACGACCTGCGCCAGGCGATCGACGCCGGGGACTTCTCGCTGGTGTACCAGCCCATCGTGATCCTGCGGTCGCGCCGGATCGCGGGGGTGGAGGCGCTGGTGCGCTGGAACCATCGCGGGCGCGGGCTGATCCCCGCCGCGGCCTTCATCCCGGTCGCCGAGGAGACGGGGCTCATCGTCCCGCTCGGGCGCTGGATCCTCAGGGAGGCGTGCCGCCAGGCCAAGACCTGGCAGGATACCATCGGCCCCGATCGCTCGCTCACCGTGACCGTCAACATCACGGCGCGCCAACTCCTCCACCCCCGCTTCGTCGATGACGTGACGGCGGCCCTCCGCGCGAGCGCGATCGAGCCGCACCGCCTCGTGCTCGAGATCGCCGAGGGGGCGCTGGCGAGCACCATGGCCGAGGCGCTGGAGCGGTTGCGCCAGGTGCGCGCCCTCGGCGTGCGGATCGCCATCGACGATTACGGCTCGCGGTCCGCGTCGTTAGGCGACCCGGCGGACATCCCGGTCGACATCCTGAAGATCGACCGCAGCTACATCAGCCAGGTGACGCGCCGCCCCGAGGAGCACGCGGCCACGCGGGCCATCGTCGCCCTGGGGAAGCTCAAGCGGCTGCGGACCGTAGCCGAGGGGATCGAACGCGAGGAGCAGCTGGCGGAGCTCCTCCGCTTCCGCTGCGAGTATGGGCAGGGGACGCTCTTCTCCGAGCCGGTCACGGCCGACGGCTTCCTCGAGCTCCTGCGGCGGGACTAGCGGCGCTCGCCGGGCACTCGCCGGGCGCTCGCCGGGCGCTCGCCGGGCACGCGCCGGGCACGCGTCAGGCGCTCGCCCGCTGTCCGGCGGAGGCCGGGGAGGCGGCGGCCGGGTGACGCGAGTCAGGCGCCGGCCGAGTGACGCGAGTCAGGCGCGAGCCGGGGGGTCGGAAGCGACCGCCCCTCCCTCCCCCTCGTCCGCCGAGCCCACGCGGTTGGCCGTGGGGTCGGCGAGCGGGTAGGGGACCTTCATCTCCATCGTCCGCGTGACGCTGCGGTCGATGTATTCCTCGCGGTACAGCCGCAACAGCACGAAGAAGTACTGGATGGCGAGCGGCCCGAGGAGGACCCCCAGCAGCCCGAAGTAGGCGACACCGGCAAAGGCGCCCACCAGGGTTATGAGCGGGTGGATGTTGGAGACGCGCTTGAAGACGATGGGGCGGATGACGTTGTCGATGTTGCTCGCGACCCCCGCCCCGATGAGGAAGAGCGCCACCGCCGAGCCGTAGCGCGTCTGCGCGGCCAGGACGAGCGTTCCCGGGAGCCAGACGAGGGCGCTCCCCAGCACCGGGAGGATCGAGGCGAAGCCGGTCACCACGCCCCAGAGCGAGGCGTTCGGGAGGCCGACCACGCGGAAGCCGACGCCGATGATCGTCCCCTGCAGCACGGCCGTGAGCGCCGTGCCGAGGAGGGTGGCGTGCGTCACGCTGTAGAAGCGCGTGCGCAGCTCGTCCGCGGTCTCGGCGGAGAACGGGAGGACGCGCCGGAAGGTGCGCCACGACGTCTCCGACGAGACCAGCATGTAGTAGAGGGCGAAGAACGAGATGACGAGGTTGAGCGTGGCCTTGGCGGCCCCGCCGACGAACAGGAAGGCCTGCCGTGACAGCCACTGGGTGAAGGTCCCGCTGGCCTTCGCGATCTCGCTTCCGACGTCGATGTTCCCGATGCGGATCAGCGACAGACGCTGGATGACGTCGCTCTGTTGGGTGCTGCGGAGCGCGTCAGGGAGCTGGTCGGCGGCGAGGAAGATGATCCACGCGACCGGGAGGGCGATGCCGAGGATGGCGCCGATGAGGGTGATGGCGGCGGCGAGGTCGGGGTTCATCACCCGCCTGAGGCGCTGGTACGCCGGCGAGCAGATCACGTACAGGACCGCCGCCCCGAGGAGTCCCGAGGCGAAGGGGGCGAGCGCGATCAGGATCCCGACGCCCAGCAGGACGATGACCAGCGCCGCGCGCTGTTGCTTGGAATGGAGGAAGTCCATGGGAGGGCATGGCGACAGGGAGCGTCAGGCGTCGCCGAACGATGGCGTCGCGCCCCATCCGTCGCAACAGCGCCCTATCCCACGGGGCGCAGGAGCTTTTCGCGGTCCTTGAGCTCCGCCTCGATGCGCCCGCACATGACGTCGCAGAGGCGGAAGATGTCCTTGTCCATCAGGGCGTAGTAGACGAACAGCCCTTCCTTGCGGCGGCGCACGAAGCCCAGCGTGTGGAGGTGCGCCAGGTGCTTGGAGACGTTGGCCTGGGACAGCTCCGTCGCATCGACCAGGTCCCCGACCGTCATCTCGCCCGGGCGCAGGGCGTTGAGCAGGCGGAGGCGGGCCGGGTCGGCGAGCGCCTTGAAGCGCTCGGCCACCAGGGTCAGGAGTTCCGGGGACATCGACTTGGCCACGGCGTCGTCTCCTTCGCAGCACCACGGGGGGAGGGGGCAATCGGACTGCTGGACCATAATATACTCACTCAGTAATATTGTGGCAGCCACCCGCCCCCGCTGGCCCGGGGGGCCGGTCCACCCGCGAGGAGGAACCCATGGTACGGCAGACGACGCGTTACGGTATCGGGATCACCGTCCCCCTGTCCTACGACGAGGCGGTGGCCCGGACCCGCGAGGCGCTGGCCCGCGAGGGCTTCGGCGTGCTCACGGAGATCGACGTCCGCGCCACGATGAAGAAGAAGCTCGACGTCGACTTCCGCCCCTACATCATCCTGGGGGCCTGCAACCCACCGATCGCGCACCGGGCGCTGAGCGCCGAGCGCGACATCGGCCTCCTCCTCCCGTGCAACGTCGTGGTCTACGCCGGCGACGACGAGGGGACGAGCGTGGTGGCCGCGATGGACCCGGTCGAGGCGTTGCAGCTCACGGGACGCGACGACATCCGCGAGATGGCGCTCGACGTCCGGCAGCGGCTGGAACGCGCGCTGGCCGACGTGGAACAGGGGGCGGGGCGCTAGACGCCCCGCCACCCGGCGCGCCGGAACGGCCGGCGCACCGGGGCCCCCGCGCCGGCCGTCCGGCCGCCTGCCGCGGGCGCCCCCTGCCGTTTCCACCATCAGGTCGTACGGCACCCGAACAGGCCGAACCGTGCCAGGATCTTCTCCAGCGGGCAGAACTGCGTGAAGCTCGACTGCAGCAGGTTCACCCCCACGAACGCCGTGAAGGCGTACCACCAGGGGTCGACCCAGGTGCCGAGCGCCAGCGAGAGGAGGATGAAGACGCCGGCGAAGCGGCGGATGATGTGGTCACGACACATGGCAATCGGTTCTCCAGTCAGAGGTAGTCTTCCGTCGGCATCGTGGCGACGTGGAGGTGCTCCCCCTCCGCCGCTCTTGCCTTGTAGTCGATCAGGGCGGCGCGCAGCTCGGCCACCCGGTCGGCCGGGACGACGCTGATGAACACCGTCGCCGTCCCGGGCCAGGCCCGCGTCCCCTCGATCTTCCCCGTCGCCCCGGCCCCGCGGGCGTTCACGAACTCGGTGTACCCGGGCGCGTCGTACGCCTCAAGCAACGCCGCGATGCGCTGCGGCGTCGGCCCGCTGTAGATCAGCAGCAACAACTTCATCTGAATCTCCGGAACGGCGGTGCATCAGCTCCCAGTAGAGGAGTGGCACCACCACCATGGTGAGGAGGGTGGCGACGATCGCGCCCGACATGAGCGCCACCGCCAGCCCCTGGAAGATCGGGTCGAGCACCATCACGAGGCCGCCGATCACGACCGCCGCGGCGGTGAGGGCGATGGGACGGAAGCGGACGCTCCCGGCCTCGATCACCGCCTCGCGCAGCGTTCGGCCGCGTGCCTCGGCCAGCTGGATGAAGTCCACCAGGAGGATCGAGTTGCGGACGATGATCCCCGCCAGGGCGATCATCCCGATCATCGACGTGGCAGTGAAGAAGGCCCCCGTCACCGCGTGGCCGGGGAGGATCCCGATCAGCGTCAGCGGAATGGGCGCCATGATCACCAGCGGCGTCTTGAACGACTGGAACCAGCCGACCACCAGGACGTAGATCAGGATCAGGACGGCGGCGAACGCGATCCCCAGGTCGCGGAAGACCTCGATCGTCACCTGCCACTCCCCGTCCCACTTCATCGCCAGCTCGTCGACCCGCTCCGGCTGCACCGCGTTGTACCTGGCGATCTCCGCCCCGTTGATGCGCAGCGCATCCAGCTTCTCGTTCATCGCGAGGATGGCGTACACCGGCGACTCGACCGACCCCGCCACGTCACCCGTGACGTAGATGACCGGGCGCAGGTTGCGACGGACCCGCGCGCTCTCGCGCACCCCCTCCTCCACCGTGACGAACCGCCCGAGCGGCTGCGGCCCCATCATCGTGGCCACCGGGATCGCGAGCAGCGCCTCGACCGACGAGCGGTCCTCGAGCGCCAGGCGCGGGACGATTGCCGTCCCCTCGCGCGCCTCCGGGGTGGAGGCGATCCCGGCCGGTGCCCCCGAGAGCGCGAGGTAGAGCGTCTGCGTGACCTGCTCCACGCTCGCCCCGCTGCGCGCCGCCACCACGCGATCCACCCGGAAGGTGCGCTTGGCCTGCGGCGCCTCGATGGTCCAGTCGACGTCCACCACGCCCTCGGTCGACTCGAAGATCTTCTTCACCTCGGTCGCCGCGGCGATGCGCACGCTGTCGTTGGGGCCGTACACCTCGGCCACCAGCGTCGACATCACGGGCGGCCCCGGCGGGATCTCGGCCACCTTCACCGACGCCTGGTACCGCTGCGCGATGCTGTCAAGGTGCGGGCGCACGGCGACCGCGATATCGTGGCTCTGCCGGTCGCGCGCCCCCTTGTCGAGCAGGTTCACCTGCACGTCCACCACGTTGGCGCCGCGGCGCATGAAGTAGTGCCGCACCAGCCCGTTGAAGTTGAACGGCGCCGCCGTCCCCGCGTACACCTCGGTGCTCTTCACCTCGGGCACCGTCCGCAGGTACGAGGCGATCGACTCGCCCAGCGCCTGGCTCGTCTCCAGCGTCGTCCCCTCGGGGAGGTCGGCGATGACCTGGAACTCGCTCTTGTTGTCGAACGGGAGCATCTTCACCTGCACCGCCTTCACGGCGAGCAGCCCCACCGAGACGAGGAGCATCGCCACCGTGGCCCCGTAGAAGGCATAACGGCGCCCCTTCTTCTCGATGAGCGGGGTCATGAGGCGCGTGTAGAACGCGCCGAACTTCCCCCCTTCCTCGGGCTCGTGCGCCCGGTCGACCTTGAGGCGCGCCTTGGCCACGTGGCCGCGCAGCAGCTTGAGCGCGATCCACGGCGTCACGATGAACGCCACCGCCAGCGACGCGATCATCGCCACCGAGGCCCCCACCGGGATCGGACGCATGTACGGCCCCATCATCCCCGACACGAAGGCCATCGGGAGGATGGCCGCGATCACGGTGAGCGTGGCCAGGATCGTCGGGTTCCCGACCTCGTCCACCCCCTCCACCGCCGCCACCTCGGGGGTGCGGTCGCCGCGGATCATGTGGCGATAGATGTTCTCCACCACCACGATGGCGTCGTCGACCAGGATCCCGATGGAGAAGATCAGCGCGAAGAGCGTGATGCGGTTGAGCGTGTAGCCCAGCGCGTAGTACACGAAGAGCGTGAGTGCCAGCGTGACGGGGACCGCCACCAGCACCACCAGCGCCTCGCGCCACCCCAGGAACAGGCCGACCAGGAGCGTCACCGAGACCGTGGCGATGAGCAGGTGCAAGATCAGCTCCTGCGCCTTGTGCCCCGCCGTCTCGCCGTAGTCGCGCGTCACCTCGAGCGTCACGTCCTGCGGGAGGATGCGCTCACGGGCCGCCTCCACGCGCGCACCGACCGCCTTGGTCACGACCGTGGCGTTGGCCCCCTTCCGCTTGGCGACGCTGATCGTCACCGCCGGCATCGACGGGCCGCCCGCCTGGGCGTGCGACACGTAGTCCGACAGCTCGCCGAACTCCTCGGTCACCGCCGCCACGTCGCGCAGCATCACCGGCGCCCCGCCGCGTGCGCTGATCACCACGCTCGCGACGTCGGTGGCGGTGGCGAGGGCCGCCCCGGCGTCGACCCGGAAGACCTGGTTGCCCGACGAGAACTCCCCCGCCTGCAAGCGGGCGTTGGCGCCGCGCAGCGCCATCGCCACCTCGCCCGGGGTCACCCCGCGCGCCGCGAGGCGCGCCGGGTCGATCGTCACCCGGATCTGCTTCGGCTGCCCGCCCACGACGAACGTCTCCGACACGTCGGTCACCGTGCGGATCTCGTCCTCGAGGTGCGTGGCGATCTGGCGCAGCTCGTTCGAGTTGTACCGCGACGAGGCCAGCGTCAGCGTCATCACGGGGACGTCGTCGATCGAGTGCGGCTTGACCAGCGGTGGCATCGCCCCGGCCGGCGCCTGGTCCATGGCCGAGGCCAGCTTGGCGTGCACCCTGGTGATGCTGCGCTCCTGGTCCTCGCCCACGTTGAAGCGCACCGTCACCATCGTGTAGCCCTCGCCGGCCAGCGAGTACACATGCTCGACACCGGGAATCTCCCACATCCGCCGCTCGATGGGGCGGGTGACGAGGTTCTCGACCTCCTGCGCACCGGCCCCCGGGAGGGCGGCGATCACGTCGATCATCGGGACGGAGATCTGCGGCTCCTCTTCCCGCGGCGTGGCCATCATCCCGAGCAGCCCGACGATCAGCGACGCCACCGTCACCAGCGGCGTCAGCTTGGACTGCAGGAATGCCTTGGCAATGCGTCCTGAGATGCCCATGGGTTACTCCTTCGCGGCGCCGACAGGCACCCGCACCGTGTCACCGGCGGCCAACCCGGCCAGGACCTCGACCCGGTCGCCCACCGTCGCGCCGACGCGGATCCACCGCGTCGTCGTCACGCCGCCGCTCGTCACCGTCACGCCCGTGAGGTCGCCCTCGCGCCGCAGGGCGCCGGACGGGACGAGGAGTGCCGCGCGCGTCCCTTCGCCCACCTGCAGCCGGGCGGCCCCGCCAGCCGCAAGGGATCCCCCCGTGTTGTCGGCGATGGCGTTGATCGTGTACAGGCTCCCCCCGGCCGAGGGGACCACCCCCTCCACCGTGGCGGTGGCCGGCACCCCCTCCACGCTCACCGGCACCCGGCTCCCGCGCCTCACGTCACGCGCGAGGGTCGGCGAGACCGTGGCCGCGATGCGCAGGCGCGAGTCGTCCTGCACCGCCACCAGCGGCGCCCCGGGCGCGGCGAAGGCCCCGGGATCCACGAAGCGCCGGGTCACCACGCCGGCGAACGCCGCGCGCACGACCGAGTAGCCGGCAATCGCGTCGAGCTCGGACTGCCCCGCGCGCGCCGCGGCCAGCCCGGCCTGCGCCCGCGCCAGCCCGGCCTCGGCGGCGTCCAGCTGCGCCTTGGGAGCCGCGCTGTCGGCGTAGAGCGCCCGCAGGCGCGTCGCCATCAGCTCGGCTTCGCGCGCCTGCGCTTCCGCCCCGGCGATCCCCGCCTGTACCTGCTGGCGCTTGGCGTCGAGGTCACGGGCATCGATGCGCACCAGCGGCTGGCCGGCGGCCACGCGATCCCCTTCCTTCACGAGGACGGCGACGACCGTCCCCATCAGCTTCGTGCTCAGGGTGGCCTGCGCGAACGGCTCGGCCACCGCGGTCGCCTCCTGCGTCGCGGGGACCAGCGAATCGCGCACGACGTAGACCGCGCCCGCAGGCTCCGCCGCCACCGCGTCGCGGACCGCCGCGCGCTCTTCCTTCCCGCCGCACGCCCCGAGGACGACGACCGTCGCGGCCAGGGCGCCCACCTTCAATGACTGCATAACGATTCTCCGTTGTCCGTGAGGGGCTACTGATTCGAGTGCGCCACGACGGGCGCATCATCCAGGGCACGTAGGGCGGCCGGGTCGAGCCCGAGCGCCTTGCGCCGTTCGGCGGTCGACACGAGGAGGGCATAGCGCGCTCCCGTGTGCCCCAGCCGCGACTGCGTCTCGATCGCGGCGGCATCGAGGAGCTCGACCACCGGGGCCAGCCCCCCCGCGTACCGCTTCGACACGATGCGGTGCGCGTCGATGCTCTGGCGCACGCCGCGCTCCGCGATCTCGAGACGGGCCAGCGCCGTCCTGATGGCGGTCGCCGTCTGCTGCAATTCGAGCTGCGCCTTGGCTTCGGCCCCGTCGCGCATCGCATCGGCCGCGGCGAGGCGGCTCTTCGTGGTGCGCACGTCGGCCAGCTCGGAGGCGCCGGCGAAGGGCGTCCAGGAGGCCATCACGCCGACGGTCCAGTTGTTGTCGCCGCCGAACGGGCGCGCGGCGGAGTTCCAGTCGTAGCGCGCGAAGCCGTTGAGGCGCGGCATGTAGAGCGAGCGCGCGCGCGTGAGGTCGGCGCTGGCCGCATCGGCCCCCGCGCGGGCGGCGTCGACGTCCGCCCGGACCTCACGCGCCGTGGCATCCAGCGCCTCGGTGGCCAGGGCGCGCAGGGCATCGCTCGCCGGGAGGCCGTCGGGGAGCTGCCACGTGGTGTCGCCCGGTGTGCCGAGGAGCGTCGCGAGGCCGAGTCGCGCGTTCTGCGCGTCGCCCTGTGCCTCGAGCCACTGCGTCTCGACCTCCCCCGCCTTCACCGAGGCGAGGAGGGCATCCGACGGGGTGACGAGACCGTTCCTGGCCATGAGCTCGGCCTGGCGCACGTGCTCGCGCGCGGCGCGCACCGCGGCCTCGAGCGTGGCGACCTTCTCGGTGGCGAGGACGGCGCCGTAATAGGCGCGGATCACGTCGACGCGCGTCCCGATCGCCGACCATTCGGCGTTGGCGCGGGCCGCGTGGCTGGCACGCGTGGCGGCCTTGCGCCCGACGAGGGCGTCGGCGTTGAGGAGCGGCTGCTCGAGGACGACGGCGCCGGTGTAGTTCTGGGCCACGGCGGGGTAGTTGAGGCGCCGCGGGTCGAAGTCCTGCTGGGTGATGATCCGCTGGCGCAGTGAGGTGCCGAAGGCGCCGATCGGATCGGTGGTGCGCATGAATCCGGCATCGAAGCGGACGCTGGGGAGCACACCACGCAGCGGGAGGAGCGCCTGGGCGCGCTGGGCGTCGGCCATGGCGCCGTGGGCGCGGTTGGCGTAGGCGCCTTGCTCCGCGCGCGCGAGGGCATCGCCGAGCGTCAGCCGTGCGGCGGCCCCCTGGGCTCCGAGCGGGGCTCCCGCGAGGAGCGCCGCGCCGAGGAGCCCGGCAGGAGTGAGGTATCGCATGCGTGACAGGGGTGATCGGTGGGAACGTGGCATGCGCGGCCGTGTTCGCCGCGCACCTATATAACCATATAGTCATATAGCCACCCCGTCAACCCTTATCGTGCCGTTCCTGTCACCCGCGTCTCGGCGTCTCGGCGTCTCGGCGTCTCGGCGCGCGCGGGCCTCAGCGCCGGGCGATCGCCCCCCGCACCGCGTCCACCTCCAGCTCGAGTCGCCCGCACATCAGCTCGCACAGTTGCAGGACCTGCGCGTCCGCCAGCTCGTAGTAGACGAACTGTCCGTCGCGCCGGCGCTTCAGGTAGCCCCCCTCGTGCAGCACCTGCAGGTGCTTCGAGAGCGTCCCCTGCGCGATTCCCGTCTCCTCGGCCAGCTCCGAGACCGAGCGCGCCCCGCCCTCCAGCGCATGCAGGACGTGCAGGCGGGCGGGCTCGGCCAGCGCGCGAAAGCGGCGAGCGACCATGGCCAGCAACCCGGGGGTCAGCTGCCGTTTGGCCCCGGCACGGGCGCCGCGCTTGAGTGCCATGGTTCCAATGTAACGCGCCCCTCTCCCCCCGGGTACGGCGCGCGTTCCCGCACGCACGCTCCGGGGTTTCCCCAATGCGCGTGTGCAGCGCCGCGATCGACATTCCTGTGGTCGCGAATGTGCATACCGTCGAACCCGCGCATGTGCACTTCCTCCCGCCTGTCGGCCTGGCCGTCGCTGATCCTCGCGGCGGCGCTGGCCAGCACCCCTGCCGGCGCCCAGGGGAGCGGATGGCGTTTCGTCGCCCCCGACGGTGCCCGGGCCTGGTTCGCCGTGATGGCGGGAGCGCACGCGTCGGGGCCGGGGCCGCTCCCCTACTACCGCCCGCGATACGCGGCGCCGCTCCCCGACTCGATCGGCCGGACCCTCGAGCGCGATGCCAGCTACGAGGTCCTGCACTTCCTCCCGCTCTATCTCCCCCCGGGTGACGCCCGCCTCGTGGCCGCCACGCTGCGCGCCGCCGCCAGCGGTCGAGTTCCGGCGCGGGGGCAACCGACGGCGTTCGCATCCGCCGCCCTCGCCGACGTCCTCCCGCGTCCCGACCAGCGCGCCGTGCTCGCTGCGCTCGCCCCCGTCGTCGAGCGCGCCGCGGCGGCGCTCCCGCCGTCGCCCTCGCTCGTGGCGATGCAACGGCGATGGGATGAGGCCTTCGCCCCCCGACTTGCCCCCTACCTCGAGGCCCAGGGGCTGCGAAGCGGCGTCGTGCTCCTGTCCGAGGCGCTCGGCCCCGAGGGGCGCATCTTCACCGGTCGCGCCGACGACCCCGCGGACAACCTCGCGGCCGTGGCCTACCTGCCGCCGGCCGCCGACGGCGACGCATCCCTCTTCGCCCTCGTGCGCGAGCTGTGCTTCCCACTCGTGACGCGCCTCGCCTCGCGCGGCGCGGACGATCGCTCCAACCGTGAACAGCAGGCGTGGCGCGCGAGCTTCGGCGCCGTGCGGTGCGGCGCCTACCTCACCAAACGCGCCCTTCCCGAGCTGGCGGAGGCGTATCGGCAGCAGTGGCTGTCATTCGCCCGCCGTTCGCCCACCACCGATCCCCTCGCCTTCCAGGAGGCCTTTCCCATCGATCCACCGTTGGATCACGCCATCCGGACGGAGCTCGCACGCGCCGTCCCGCCGCAGCGATCGGGCCGCGGCGCCTTGCATCCTGCCCTGCTTTCTCGTCAGCACTGACGGGAGGACTCCATGATACGCAGTCGCGCATTCCGCCTTGCCTTCTCGGCGTGCCTCGTCCTCGCCCCCCTCACGGCGCGGGCCACCGACGGCCACCTCCTGCACGGCGTCGGCGCCATCAATTCCGCGCTCGGGGGAGCGGGCGTCGCCGCCCCCCATTCGATCCTCGGCGCCTTCTACGTGAACCCGGCCGGGCTGGCCCTCTTCGAGGGGACGCACGTCGAGATGGGCTTCGAGATGATGAAGCCTTCGCGGACGGTCGAGAGCGCCTTCGGCACGTTCCGTGGCTCCACCCAGAGCCGCAGCGAGTTCGTTCCCATCCCGGCCTTCGGCTGGACCACGTCATTCAACGACGGCGATCTCGTGGTCGGCCTGAGCGGACTGGGCATCGGCGGCTTCGGCGTCCGCTACGCCGCCGATCCGGGCAACCCGATCCTCATGCCGCGCCCGAACGGATTCGGGCAAGTGTACTCCAACTTCTCGCTGATGAAGATCGCGCCCGCGCTTGCGTGGTCGGCCTCCGACAAGCTCAAGCTCGGCGTGGCGCTCAACGTCGACTGGGCCTCGCTCGCGGTCGACCCGATGCCCACGGCATCCCCCGCCTTCGACCCGGGCCCCGACAAGACGCCGGGGACGCAGGACGATCGCGCCTACTATTCCGGCGCCGCACACGCCGATGGCGCCTTCGGCGCGGGGATCCAGGCGGGAGTGCTCTATCAGGCCACGCCGAAGTTCGCCGTCGGCCTGTCGTACTCCAGCCCGCAGCTCTTCCAGGACTTCGAGTACGACGCGGTCTACGAGAACCCGAACCTCGCGAGCTACAACACCGCACGCACCTTCAGCTTTGCCATGGACGTCCCGGCCGTGTATGCCGCGGGGATCGCCCTGACGCCGAACGACCGCCTGTCGATCGCGCTGGACGGCAAGTACATCACCTACGGCAGCACCAACGGCTTCAAGGAGAAGGGGTTCAACGCCGACGGCTCGGTGAAAGGCTTCGGCTGGGACGACATCGCCGTGGTCGCCGCTGGCGTGCAGTTCAAGGCCAACGACGTCGTGACGCTGCGCGGCGGGTACAATTACTCCCAGAACCCGATCCCGGACGGGCAATCGATGTTCAACATTCCCGCGCCCGCGGTGATCGAGCATCACGCCACCTTCGGGCTCGGGCTGCAGGTCACGAAGGAGCTCCAGCTCAACCTCGGTTACTATCGGGCCTTCGAGAACTCGATCACCGGTCCCATCGTGCGCCCCAACGGCGCGCTGCCGGGGACATCGGTGACCAACTCGATGTTCGAGGACTCGGTGCTCCTGGGCTTCTCCTTCACCCCGCGGCAGTAGCAGGCGCCGCGCGCCTCGTGGGGACCGGCGGGCTCCGCGCACCTGCGGGCGCGCGGAGCCCGCGCCGTGCTACTTGGCCGGGCGTCCCGGCGTGGTCGGGAGGATCTTGACGATGGTCAGCATGATCCCCGCCACGAGCAGCGCCAGCACGACGGTGGGAATGTGGATGTAGTCCTGCAGGCGGACCTTGCCCAGGTCCATCGGCTTGATGAACGGGTCGAAGAGCACGTTGTAGAGCAGCGTGAAGAGGAGGGCACCGACGACGCCGCCCCCGACCGCCCACAACGCATCCTTCCTGCCTTCGCCGGCCCCGACCACGCACGTCCCGGGGCAGTAGCCGCCGAGGGCGAAGCCGACGCCGAAGATCAGCCCGCCGAGCGCGACTCCGACGACGTACGCCGGCTTGACGTCGAAATGCATTGCCTGCGGAATGAACAGGTCGAGCACGTAGATGGCGATCATCCCGACGGCGATGGTGGTCGCCATGAACTTGATGATCGACAGGTTCTCGAGCCGCAGGTTCTGCAGGATCATCCCGGGGCTCGAGGCGCGCACGCGCTGGATGAGGACGCCCATCGCGACGCCGACGAGGAGTGCATAGAGCGGTGCCATGATCACGCCCCCTTGCGAATCATCTTCGCGGTGAAGATTCCCGACGCGAAGACCGCCGCGCCGAAGATCATGCCACTGATCGACAGCTGCATGATCCCTGATATGATGTGCCCGGACGTGCAGCCGCCGGCCATGCGGGCCCCGAAGACGATCAGGAGGCCGCCGAGGAAGGCGTCACGGTAGCGCTTGCCGACCGTGGTCTCCATCGCATGCACCTTCTCGATGGCCGGCGCCTTGGGCTGGCGTCCCGTGCGAGCGGCAACGAAGCCGCCGATGATCAGGCCGACGACGAGCCAGGTCTCCGGCTTGAACAGTTCACCCATCTTGACCAGGTACGGGTTCGAGGCCGCGTACGATGGGTCGACCACGCGCGTGATGGCACCGATGACGCGCGGGTAGGTGCCGGACACGCCGATCGGTCCCCACAGCACGACCGAGGCGGCCCCGACGAGGCCGAAGACGATGCCGAGTTTCAGCCAGGTGGGCATCCCCGACGCCTCATCGCGCGAGGCGGTCACCGGGGGTGACTCTGATGCAGCTGCGTGCGCCATGATTCCTCCTTTCGTGGGAACTCGCGTTGCCGTCTCGCTGAGCGGACGGGTGGGACGGGTGGGGTGGGAGACTTCACCTCGCGATCCGCCGGGCCGCATCCCGGGACGGCGGCTCGGTCGGGGCACCGATCATTTCACTTCCGGACCGCCCCGACGATCGTCGGGGACGAACTTGTCGGCGTACGGCATCCTGACCGCGCGCAAGGCGTCGGCGTCGAGCACCGCATCCGCGGGGATGACCTTGTTGGCCGACAGCAGGAATGCCGTCAGCGCATAGACCTGGTTGTCCGTCAGCGACCCTGGCGCGGTGAGCGGCATGGCGCGTTTCACGTAGTCGAACACGGTGGTCGCATGCGGCCAATAGTTGCCGATCGTCTTCACCAGCTTCGGGTCGCTGGCGAAGTGGAAGCCCTCCGCCTTCGGGTCGCGTCCGATGAGTGCGGGGTACAGCGGCGGCACCCCTTCGCCATTCCGGTTGTGGCACATCATGCACTGGGCCTGGTACAGCTGCTCGCCCTCGGCCACCGACCCCTTCCCCGGCGGGAGCTCGGCGCCGTCGGGGCCGACGTCGAGGTTCCACCTGGCGATCTCGGCGTCGGTGGCCTTGCGACCGAAGCCGTAGCGCTTGTCGCGCCCGGGACCTCCGGCCACCGCACCGGCGTCGTAGTCGGCGAACGCGGGCGCGGCCGGCGTTGCCGCTGGCGGAGCGGCCGCGCCCTCCGCGGCGTCGCCCCGGCGTCCACGCGCGCCTTCGGCGCCACCGCACGCCGCCACGGCCAGCACGCCGAGTCCGACGATCAAGGGCCGCATCATGTCTCCCCGTGGAAGAAGACCTTGCCGTCCGCCTGCACCCGGGCGCCGTAGATCGGGTTGAAGTGGAAGTCGGTGCCGATCCCGCGCACCTCGATCAGCTTGGCCCTCGTCGGCTGGAGGTACCCCGTCTCGTCGGTCGCGCGGCTGAGCAGGATGGACGCCCGTCCGTTCCAGTTCCACATGTACTGAAAGCGCACGTGCGCCTTGGGCGTCGGCGCATTCATCAACTCCGCCTCGTGCCACGTGGCGCCGCCGTCGGTCGACACCTCGACGCGCGTGATGCGCCCGCGTCCCGACCACGCGATCCCGTTGATCGGGCGCCACCCCTTTCCCTTGAGGACGTCGGGGTGGGCGGGAGAGGTGATGATCGACTTGGCGTCGACCTCGAAGCTGAACGAGCGCGCCGTGCCGTTGGGGAGCGGGTCCGTGTACTTCGACGTCTCCCACCGCGTCATCCACGGCCGCGTCCCGAACTCGAGGCGGCGCAGCCACTTGATGTTGATGTTGCCCTCCCATCCCGGGAGGAGGAGGCGGAGGGGGAAGCCCTGCTCGGGGCGGAGGAGCTCGCCGTTCTGCCCCCACACCAGCATGGCATCATCCCACGCCTTCTCGATCGGGACGGAGCGCGTCATGAGGCAGGCGTCACCTCCTTCGGCCAGGAACCACTTGGCGGAATCCAAGACGCCCGTTTCGCGCAGGATCACCGCCAGCGGGACGCCCGTCCACTCGGTGTTGCACGACATGCCGGCAACCTTCTGCGGCGTCATCTCGGGCTTGGGATCGCGGAAGGCGTTGCGCCCGTTTCCCGAGCACTCGATGAAGTACGTGCGGGTCACCTGCGGGAAGCGCTTGATGTCCTCCATCGTCAGGACGGTCGGACGGTCGACCAGGCCGTGCACCATGAGCGTATGCCGCTCGGGATCGATGGCCGGGATTCCCGCGTGGTGCCGCTCGAAGTGCAGGTCGGCGGGGGTAATCGTCCCGCTGAGCTTCTCGATCGGCGTCAGCGAGTTGCCGACGACTTCACCGGTCGGGTTGCGCGCGGGATCGAAGAACGGCGTGCGCTTGCCGACGGCGCTGGTGGGTGCCCCCTGGACCTTGGTGGGATCGGCCGGGACGACCGGTCGCGCCGTGGCCGGCGGCTTCGCCTGGCTGGAGGCTACACCGGGAATGCCGGTGAGGAGCGCACCGCCCACGGCGCCGGCCGCCCCGGCGAGCAGGTCGCGCCTGGTGAGGGCGCCCCCCTCCGCCGAGGCGTCCCGGTCGGCATCGCCCGGGGCAGCCACCGCGCGGGGGGCGCGGGTCGACGTCGACATGGTCTACTCCCCAGCCTTGCGGCTGTCACCGATCGGGGCCGGCTTCGGCACGATGGTCCCCTTGGGGTTCTTGCGCGGCACCAGCGTCGCGGGCGGGCGATAGGCCTCGTGCCCGTTGGTGCCGTACGGGACGTCCTTGGGTGCCCCGCCCGTCGGCCAGTCCTGTTCCTTCCCCGGCGAATCCGGCCGGGGGTGCGAGTTGATGAAGGCCGCGACGTCGAACGCCTCCTGCGGCGTCAGCGACCCCGGCTTCGTCTGCGGCATGTTGTGCCAGATGAAGGAGGCGGCCCGCTCCTGGCGCGCCATCGACGCCCCGATGGAGTACGACTTCGGCCCCCAGAGCGCGGGGAAGGCGGCATTTCCCTGCCCGTCCGCCTGGTGGCAGACGACGCAGTCGCGCTTGAAGACCGTCTCGCCACGCGCGATGTCGCCGTCGAGGGTGTCCTTCATGCTGATGAGCCCTTCGGTGCCGGCGATCTTCGTCCCGACGGGGACGTCCCTGGAGATGAAATAGAGGTAGGCGAGGATGTCTTGCATCTCGCGGCTCTGGACCGGGATCGCATTGCCGGCCAGCGACCGGGTGAAGCAGTAGTTCACGCGGTCGGCGAGGCCGATGACGGCGCCGGTGCGCGGCATGTACTTGGGGAATCGCGCGTGGCTCCCGGTGAGCGGGGCGGCGCTGGCCTTGAGCCCGTCCTGCTGGTGGCAGCTGGTGCAGCGCAGGCTCGAGGTGGCGTAGTTGGGGAGGGACTCCGGCGTGAAGCGCAGGAGGTAGAGCCCGCGGCGGATCGACGCACCTAACGAGTCGTTCGGGATGTCCTGCTCGGTGGCCGGGCGCCAGTTGGCCTCGACGAACTGGACCGCCTTGCCCTCGCCGGCGGCGGCCGCCGCCGGCGCCGCTTCCTTCCCCGCTCCCTGGCACGCGGCCAGGGCGACCGCCGTGGCGGCCAGCGCCATCCCCATCAGCTTCCTGCCCATGGATTTCCCCTCGCTCTGGATCATTATTCCGAGATACGCCGATACGGTAATATACTTCCTGCCCGTCAACGGCCCGCAATCGCGCCACCTACCCGTTCAGGTGGGCAACACGACTCTCGCCAACCATACGCTCAGGACCAGCAGGAACGCCAGCGATGCCGTGACGGCCGCCGCCACCCGCCCCCCGACACGCCGCACCGCCGCCACCTCCACGGCCAGCCCCAGTGCCGCCATGGAGGCGATCGTCGCCCAGTGCGAGATCGCCTTGGCCGCCGTCGTGACCGGCGACGGCACCACCCCCGCCGTCTGGACGACGGCAGCCACCATGAACCCCACCACGAACCACGGGAGATAGGAAGCCTTCCGCGTCGCCGCGGTGTCACGCGCGATGCCGCGGCGCCGCTCCCACAGCGCCACCAGGAGGACGACCGGGCCAAGCAGTAGCACGCGTACCAGTTTCACGAGCATCCCGGTCTGTCCCGAGACCACGCTCACGGGATACGCCGCCGCGAGCACCTGGGGGACGGCGTACACCGACAGCCCCGTCACGATGCCGTACTGGAAGTCGCTGAGGTGGAGGAGCGGAGCAAGGACGGGGAGCGCGAGCACGACGGCGAGACCGAAGACCGCGGTGTAGGCGATGGATGAGGCGACCTCCTCCTTCGTGGCACCGTTCACCGCCGCGACGGCGACGATCGCCGAGTTGCCGCAGATCGCGTTGCCGCTCGCCACGAGAAGGGCGTGCGGGTGGCTCAGCCCGACGGCGCGCCCCACGACGAATCCGACGACGATCGCCGTCGTGACCGCGCCGATGATCCCCGCCAGGAGCGGGCCGCCCGCCGAGGCGAAGGTGCGGAGGTTGGTCGTCAGCCCCAGCAGGACGATCGCCCACTCCAGCACCTCCTTCGCGGAGAAGCCGATCCCCGGCTGGAAGCGGGACGTCGGCACCCACAGCGCCCGGACGACGACCCCGCCCACCAGCGACAGGACGATCGCGTCGGGCGCCGCGCGCCCGAGCAGCGGGTGCAACAACGAGGACAGGGCGACCCCAACGGCCGTGAGCGCCACCGAGAGCGCGAAGCCGGGGGCGATGCGCGTCACGCGCGCGGCGAGGCCGCGCTCCACTCCACGGGGGGGATCCGGCATGTGGGAGTTCATCCCCGAATAGAGCGGGGGGACCGGCGCCAATTCAACGGGCTCGGCCATTAAACCTGCTCAACCATCCAGCCAAGGCCACCGCCCGGGTTGCTTGCAATTCCCCCCCGGCCATCCCTATGTAGTGCGCTCGACCCTTCCCTCGAGGGACACCCATGTCGACGCGTCGCGCCTTCCTGCAACAGGGAGCCACCGGAGCCGCCCTGTTCGGCACCATGGCCCTTCCGCTGGCCCTCCACCCCTCCCCCGCGGCCGCGGCACCGGCTGCCCCACCTAACGATTCGCCCGCCACCCAGGACGGATGGAATCTCTCCTGGCCATCGCGCATCACCGGCAAGTACAAGGCGCTCTTCGACGTCGCCGAAGTGGAGAGCGGCTTCGGCGTCTGGCGCGCCGCGGCGTGGGCCGGGCAGTACGCCCAGCTCATGAACGTGACCGCCGCCCAGCTCTCCCCGGTCATCGTCCTGCGCCACAACGCCATCATCCTGGCCATGCAGCAGTCGTTCTGGGACAAGTACGGCGTGGGCAAGGCCAAGGGCGTCATGCACCCCCTCACCGGGCAGCCGCTCGACCAGAACCCGGTGCTGCTCGACGAGAAGGACGGCATTCCCGCGCCGTTCACCAACGCCGGGCTGCACAAGCAGCTGGCGAGCGGGGTCGTGGTGCTGGCCTGCAACCTCGCGCTGGGCGCCTTCATCCTCCCGTTCATCAAGGACAAGCACAAGCTCGGCGACGACGCGGCGCACCGTGCCGCGGTGGAGGCCCTCGTCCCGGGCGTGATCTTGCAGCCGTCGGGGGTCTTCGCCGCCACCCGGGCGCAGGAGGCCGGGTGCACCTACATCCGGTCGGCGTGAGGGGCTCATCCCCCCGGGGGACGAGACAGGGGCGAGCGCGATCGGCGTTCGCCCCTGTGTCGCGTCGCCGCCCGGCACACGCGCGCTTGCTGCGCTCGCGACGGATGGGCTAGGTTTTTAGGAACTCTTCCCCTCAGGGACCCCCATCATGTCGACGCGCCGCGAGTTTCTCGGACGCTCCACCGCCAGCGCCGCCCTGCTCGGCGCCTGGTCGCTCCCGCTCGATCTCCTTCCGATCCAATCCGCGCCCGCCGCCCACCGAAGTGGGCCGACAGGTCCCGTCGCCGAGGAGTGGAACACCAGCTGGCCGACCCGGATCAGCGGACGCCACAAGGCGGTGTTCGACGTCGCCGAGATCGAGAGCGGATTCGGAGTCTGGCGCGCCAACGCGTGGGTCGGGCAATACCAGCAGGTGCTCAGGATCGCCCCGAAGGACATGTCGCCGGTGATCGTGATTCGCCACAACGCGATCGTCCTGGCCATGCAGCCGTCGTTCTGGGACCGCTATGGCATCGCCAAGCTCAAGGGCGTCACCCATCCGCTCACCGGCGAACCGATCGACAAGAACCCGGCGCTGATCGACGAGAAGGACGGAGTGCCGGCCCCGTTCGACCAGGCCGGGCTCCACAAGCAGCTGGCGCGCGGCGTCACGGTCCTGGCGTGCAACCTTGCCCTGCAGGACCTGGTCGCGCTGGTGAAGGATGCCGACAAGTCCAGCGAGGAGGCGGCGCAGAAGGTCGCGCTCGATGCCCTCGTCCCCGGCGTGATCCTGCAGCCATCCGGCGTCTTTGCCGTCATTCGTGCGCAGGAAGCGGGGTGCGCCTACATCAAGGCGTCTTAGGACGAGAAGACGAGAAGACGAGAAGACGAGAAGACGAGAAGACGAGAAGACGAGAAGCCGAGAGGACGAGCTGGTGTGCTCGCCCTCTCGCCTTTCGTTCTCGGGCAGTGCCGGCGCGGATCTCGAGCGCTAGCGACCTGGCGACGTCGTGGATGCGGGTTGGCTCCCCTTCCCCGCGTTGAGGTCGTTCCAGTTGAGGATCGCGTTGAAGCCCAGGAAGTAGGTCCCCTGCGTCTGCCACCGCCAGAAGGGACGGATGGCGAACATGACCACGTGTCCGTCGCCGACCTGGGCGTCGACGACCTGCGCGCGTCCCGACAGGAGCTGCCCGTTCTGCAGCGTCCCCGACAGCAGCATGTCGTTCGGGTTGGTGGGGAACGACATCACGACGCGCGGGCGCCCCTGGTCGAGGTTGATCCCGAACTGGGCCGCCATGGACCGCAGGTTGGCGGCCTCGTTCTGGGCCCCTTCGCTGACGCGTCGCGCCGCGGACGAGTCGGGCTCCCATGGCGACAGGTGCAACCGGCCGGCCATGGGGGTGATGTTCTGGCTCGGCCCCCCGCCACCACCGAGGAGGGCGGCGAACTGCGGCGGCACCCCGCTTCCCCCCGCACTGATGACCGGGGCCTGATTGAAGTACACGGGGAACTGCCCCCCTTCGTAGCCATAGACGATCGGGCTCGCCTTGTCGGCGATCATCCCCCGCATGATCGACCCGCGCGCGAACAGGGCCGCGGGCTCCTCGATCGTGATCCCGGAGGTCAGGCCGAAGGTCGGGAAGATGGTCGCCGTCGACCCCTCGACGATCAGGGTCCCCCCCGAACGCACGAACTTCGCGAGCTCGGCCAGCCCCTCGATTCCCATGCCGCCGCGGATGTCGTCGGACTGGTCGAGGGCGCCCAGGTTTGGCGTGGCTGCTGTCTTCTTGTAGGGGAGCGGGTGGGCCGACGTCCTGGAAATCCCGTTCACCTGCGACACCGCGTTCCCCCCGACGTGCGGGAAGACGATCACGTCATACTTCGCCCGGAGATTTCCCTCCTTGAGCTTCTGGTCGGCGAAGTACGTGTAGGGGACGCCATACGTGTCGAGCGCGGCCCGCACCCACCCCTCGTCCTGGGTGCGTTGCCAGGCGTGCACGTAGCCGATACGGGGGATGTCGAGATCGTGCGTCGCGACGGTGGGCGCCGCGGCGACCGCGACCGCGGTGAGCCCGAGCTCGCGCAGCGAGGCGTCGAGGCGCGCACGGTCGGCGCTGGGGATGATGAACGAGCCGGCGCGATAGCTCTTCCCGTTGAGCGTGAAGTCGGCCTCGGCGGCCAGCATCCGCACCGACGCATTCGCGAAGCGGAACTTCATCAGGTTGTTGTCGGTCGTGTGTTCCACGACCACCACCGGCCCCGTCCCCTCGATCCCCCCGGCCGGCTTGACGTCTGCCGTCACCGGCGCCATGGCGGCGGTGAGGATCGCCTTGTCCGTCACCTCCAGCACCTTGAAGTTGCGCGTGAGCTGGTACGTCCAGCCGGTGTCGTCATACGGGCGCGGGTTCGCCGGCGGGAAGTTCTGCGTGGAGAAGTACATCTCGGGGATGATGCGATACGGCTGGTCGGCGCGGATGATGTAGTCCCCCGCCTGCACCTCGACGTTCCCCGCCTTGAACGCGGCGCTGGCGGTGTGGAACTCGAGCCCCTGTGTCCGGAGGGCGTTGACCGCATCGGCCACCTCGCCCTTGCGCCGCTGCCCCGCCGGGATGACCCAGGCGTGCACCGGACCGTTCCGCCCCTTCTCCACCTGGCGCTTGTTCTTGAGCCAGTAGTTCTCCAGGTAGGTCTCCTTGTTCTTCGCCACGTGGTTGAGGGCGATGAGGAGCGCCGACTGCTGGATGTTGACGTTGTTGCGCGGCCCCCACTTGATGCTCGCGAGCGGCGGGTTGGGGCGGAACCACTCCCGGCTCGTCTGCGTGGCGCCGAGGCGCACCGTGGTGGTATCCGGCCCGTAGCTCTGCACCTCGTAGAAGCGTCCCGTCGCGTTATGCGCATGCGCCGCGAAGAACATGTAGTTCGGGACCCATCCATCGTAGAAGCCGTACGTCCACACCCCCGGCACGCCGCGCTTCGTCAACTCCATGACCTCGGTCTTGGCCAGGAGCCACCACTCGTCGACCGTGATGGGGTCGATCGCCTCGTTGTACGGCCCGGTCCCGGTCGAGGTGTAGAGGTAGTTCGAGGCCTCGTGCAGGTCGTGCATGATGGGAGGGTGCCACTCGAGGAAGAACCGGTTCACGTGCTGCGACAGCTTGAGGAACTGCCCGATGTTGTCGCGGTTGTTGTCGTGGGCCACGTACTTCCCCCAGTACATCAGCGGGAGACGCTCGCTCCCCTGCGGGCGCTTCTTGTTGAAGTAGTAGGTGTCCACCTGCTTCTCGCGCCCGTCGACCTCGATCACCGGCGTGATGAAGGTGATCACGTTGTTGCGGATCGCCTGCACGTACGGCGTTTCCTCCACGATGAGGCGGTACGCCAGCTCCTGCAGCGTCTCCGGACCGCCGGTCTCGGGCGAGTGCATCCCGCTCGTGAGCCAGTAGATCGGCTTGGCCTGGGCGACGATCGCCTTCGCCTGGTCGTCGCTCGTCTTGCGCGCGTCGGTCAGCTGCGCCAGGTACCCCTTGTACCGGTCGAGATCCCGGATCGTCGCCTCGTCGGCGATCGCGAGGACGAACATGTCGCGCCCCTCTTCCGACTTCCCGATCGTCCAGAACTTCGCCCGCGGCGACGCCTTGGCGAGGGCGTCGAAGTAGCGCTGGATGTCCCTGGCGTAGGTCAGCTCCCCCGGCTGGCCGACGATCCGCCCGTGGAACTTGAGCGGCGTCGGGACGGTGGCCGACGCCGGGAGATGGTCGACCAGTTCGGTCGTGATGCGCGGGTCGCGCAGGTTCTCCTTGATGAGGCGCGTGTACTCCTCGTCGTTCTGCTGGGCATTCTGGGCGCCTCCCGGCACCGGGAGCGCCACCGCACCCAGGACGAGGGCGGCACCACCGGCCAGCCAGCGAGCGCGTCGCGCACTGTGCGACATTGTCACCTTCAAGCGAGGGGTGAAGATGCACCGGTCCCTCGGCCGGCGCGGGTAGATCGTGCTACCTGCGCCCCTTACGCGCAACTCCACGGGAGCGATGCGCGCGCCCGCGATGGGCGAGCCGAGGCGCGCAAAGCCGGCGCAAATATCGGCGGCGCCGCGCCGGGACTGCCGTCGTCCGCGCCTAACGACCGGCTTCCCGCCGCACGGCGTCGAACCGGGCGCTGCGGCGGAGGGGGTGCAGCAACGGGTCCATCAGGAGCGTGCGCATCCCGGGGTCGTGGCGGTTCCCCTGCTCCAGGATGGTGAGCGCCGTCGCCGTGTCGCCCACCTGCGCGAGGGCCGCCGCGAGACCGACTGCCCGCTCCGCATCGAGCGGTCGACGCGGCGTCAGCGCTGCGCGCACTTCCCCAGTCAGTCGACGCGCCGCCGCCCCCGTCCCTTCCTCGCGCACGCGCAGCATCGTGGACAGCGCGAGCGACTCCCATCGCGCCCCCGTGCGCGCCGCCATCTCGACATCGGTCCACGCATCGCGCACCTCCCCTTCGGCCGTGCGCAGGCGTGCCCGCAGGGCGTACGCGCTCCCATTCCGCGGATCGAGCACGAGCGCGGAGTCGATCAGCGCGCTGACGCGCGACCGCTCCCCGGCGTAGACGAGCCCCCTGGCCTGGTTCGCCAGCGCGTAGGCGGCGGCCCGCTCGCCGAGCGTCGTCGCCGCGCCGCTGCTCCCCGGCACGTTGGCGACCGCCGCTGCAGCTGTCGACGTCGCGGGGCGTGGCGTGATGGCCGCTGCGGGTTCAGCGCCACGTGCCGGCGATCGCGTGCCACCCCGGGGCGCCGTGGGTGGCGCCACATCGGGCGCCACATCGGGCGATGACGACGCGCGCCCCCTCGTGCCGCCACGGCCAGCCGGAGGCGCCACTCCGCCTGCCGGCCCCCCATCCGCCGGAGCGGAGGCGGGAGGAGGCGGGAGGACGCTTCCCCCCGTGCGCGACTCGACCGAGGACGTCGCCAACCCCGGCGCAGCGCCGGCGCTCACGGCTTCGGATGCCGGCGGCGCGGCGACGGCTTCGCCGGCGACGACGGGTGACGACGAGCGCCACCAGAACACGCTGAGCATCGCCACCGTCCCCAGGATCAGTCCTCCGACGAACGGGAGCTGCCGTCGCCACCATGGCAGCTGCGTGCGGGTGACGGCACGCGACGGCTCAGGAGGTTGCGGCACCTGCTCCACCGGGGTGCGTGCCCTCTCTCCCCTCGCGGCGAGTTCCTCGCCCGCCGAGGATTCCGGCGGTGTCGGCGACTCGGAAATCGCGGGAGCGTGTCGCCGGACCGGGACGGTCGAAGCATCGCTCGGGGCCCCGGCGCCGCGTGCGCGCAGGAGTCCGGCTTCGCGCTCGCGACGGGCCAGGAGCGCTGGCGTCGGATGGTCCTCCTCGAGCTGCGCCAGCATGTCGTTGACCGTGGCCCATCGGGCGGCGGGGTCCTTGGCCAGTGCCCCCTCGATCGCCAGCTGCAGCCCCATGCCCGTGTCGGGCCGGAAGATCGTGACCGCGGGGAGCGCCTCGTGCTTCTGCTTGTAGAGCAGCTTGAAGAGCGGCTCGCCCGCCCACGGCCGCTGTCCGGTGACCATCTCCCACGCCAGCACGCCGAGGCTGTAGATGTCGCTGCGCCCGTCGAGCGGGGCACCGTCGATCTGCTCCGGCGACATGTAGGCCGGCGTGCCGAGGGCGGCCCCGGTCGCCGTCACGTCGGCCGTGTCGGTGGTGACCTTCGCGATCCCGAAGTCGGCGAGCTTGGCGGCGCCGCTCTCGTCCTCGACCAGCACGTTCTGAGGCTTCACGTCGCGGTGCACGACACCATGCGCGTGCGCGTGCGCCAACGCCTTGCCCAGATCGCGAACGATCCGCGTGCACGCCTCGAGCGGAAGCCGCTTCCCGCTGGAGAGGAGACGGGCGAGGCTCTGGCCACGCACGTACTCCATGACGATCCCGACACGTCCCTGACCGATCGGCTCCACCGAGTACAGTGACACGATGTTCGGGTGGCGAAAGCGCGCCATGAGGTACGCCTCGCGCGAGAACCGGGCGAGCGCCTCGGCATCGAGCTTGTCGGTGGAGGCGATCTTGATGGCGACGTAGTGCCGCGCCTCGCGGTGCCGCGCCAGGACGACGGCCCCCATCCCTCCGCGCCCGATCTCGCGAACGACCGCGTAGGTGCGCTGGAGGTCTCCGATGTCGATGGGGCTGCTGCCGCTGATGGACTTCACGACGGTGCGGTCGCTGGACTGCCGGCGAGGGTGGGAGGGGGGAGGACGAGGGAGAATCACCGTATTCTCGCACACGCACAAGCTGCAGGAATGGTGCTAGCGAGGTCTCGGCCCCTTCGTCCGACGGCGGCGAGCCCCCCGCGCCCTCGGGATCGGCCCGGAGGGGCACATGCCGCCACAGCTGCCGTTGCAGCGGCTCCGACGGAGCCGGCGCCCGCGATATCCCCCCCGACAGCGCCGTCGCGACCGTCTCCCCTGCCCCTCCGGATCGATCACCCCAGCGAACCCCGAACACACCCCGAAATCCAGCCCCGCCACGACCCACGCGGTGGCGTCGGCGACTAGCGGGCCATCCCGATCAGCGTCTGCGCAAGCTCGTCTGCGACGGTGATGAGCCTCGCGGCCGCCGCGTACGACTGCTGGTACTTGATGAGGTTTGCGAGTTCCTCGTCCTGGGAGACACCGCTCACCGAAGCACGCCGAGCGTCGGCGCTCTGCACCAGCGCGCGCTGCACCGCGTCGTTCGATTCCGCGCGGCTGACCCGAAGGGCGACGCCCGTGACGAGTCCACGGTGGATGTTGCCGATGGTCTCGGTCTCGGGGACGCCGCTGCCGTTGACGAACGTGACCGGCGTGTCGCGCAGAGCCGCGAGCCGGCTCGCGACTCCAGTGTTCGACGCCCCGGTCCCTGCGTCGCCGGCGGCGATGTTCCGCAGGTCGGCGGCGACCTGGACACCGAGCCGAATGCCGCGCGCCGTCCGGAACGGGTCCGCCTCGGGCGTAGGCGCCAGCGGGTCGGTGCGGAAGAACTCGGGCGCCGCTACCGGCGGTGTCGTCCCGAACAGCTCGCCCGACTGGTGGATGCCATTCACGGCGCCGACGAGGGCGCGGGCGAGGCCATCGAGGGTCGCCATCGCCTCGGGGTAGTCGTCGTTGACCAGGTCGAGCGTCGCCTGGAGCGCCCCGCCGACGTCGACGGGGCGATCGGGGGTGCGGGCCGACGCGACCTGCCACCGTCCCCCGATGGACGAGAGAGTCAGTTTGCCGGGATCGGCGGAGTCCACGAGGAGCAGCCCGCCGAGGCGGACGCCGACGCTGCCGTCGGCAGCCTCGGTCACCTGCAGGTCACCGTGAGCTGCAAGCCGGTCGAGGAGCAGGTCGCGCGTATCACGCAACGTGTTGGCGGTATGGCCCCCCGATTCCGCGGCCACGATGTCGCGATTCAGCCCCGCGACCTGCGCCACGAGTGAGTTGATCTCGTCGACGGTGAGCTGTGCGCGCTGGCGCCCGTCGTTGGCGAGCGTATCGATCTGGGCGGCGAAGCGATTGAGCTGACTGGCGACGGCGGCCCCCCGCTGCTGCACGACGCCCCGGGCGGCGAGTGAGGTGGGGTCGGAGGCGAGATCGCTCCACCCGTTCCAGAATGCATCGAGCCCCGCGGCCAGTCCGCTGGACGACGGTTCGCCGAAGATGCCCTCGAGTCGCGAGAGTCCGTCCTCGCGTGCCGACGCGGCGCCGGCGCCTCCGGCATTCGCGCGATAGACCTGGTCGAGCAGGGCGTCGCGCGTGCGGGCGACGTCGGTCACCATGGTGCCGACGCCGAAGTGTCCTGCCGGGGGCAGGTACACGGACGGCAGGGCGACCTGGTCGACGCGCTGCCGCGTGTAGCCGGGGGTGTGAACGTTGGCGACGTTCTGGCCGGTCACGTCTACCGCCTGCTGGCTGGCGAGCATGCCGGAGCGCGCGATTCCCAGGAGCCCGAAGATGCCGGCCACGGTCAGATCCTCGTGTCGAGCATGATGCCGCCGCCGAGGGACGCGACGTCGGCCTCACGGCGCATCGCGCCACCATAGGACGCGCCGGCGGCATGACCGCCTGGCGCGCCGCCCGCAGGAGGTGCGCCGGCGACGACGCGCATCTGGGACTCGTTGGCCTGCATGGCGCCGCGGAGCACGCGTCGGTTCTGCGCGACTTCCGCCGAGAGCCGCTCGGCCGCCAGGCGCAACGCGGCGCGCGCCTCGCCCAGCTCGTCGCTCATGCGGACACCGAGGTAACGGTCGACGTCGTGGATGTCGACGCTCGCGCCGTCGCAGAGCACCACGGCCAGGTTCTGGCGCCGGCGTTGCGCCTCCCGGAGGGTGCAGAGAATCCGGTGCGTGGCGAAGACGCTGTCGTCCACCCTGCGGAGGTCGTCCTGCGCGACGGCCACGCGCTGCACGTGCATGATGTCGATGAGGTCGAGGATGAGCCGCTCCTCCTCGCGCAGCGCGGCGACGAGGTGCGGAATCGACGCGCCGGCGGCCGGGCCGGTGCGCCGCGGGATCTGGTCGAGCGGTGCGGACGCCGTCACTTCGGATTCTCCTGGCGATGCTCCCGCACGCGAACCGGATCGGGCGCGGACGCTGGAGCAGGTGCCTCCGCGTGCCCGGTGGCACGGGTGGTACTCGTAGTATCGGCAGCGCGCGCTGCGACTTCGTCCCCGACGGGGAACCGCGAGGACCCGCCGTCCTGCACCCGAGCGCGGAGCTGGCGCACGATGGCGTCGGTGAGGCCGTTCACGCGATCGAGCGCCGCGGGCACCGACCCGGCGACGTGCTCGTCGAACATGCCGCGGAAGATGTCCTCACCGAGCCCGCCGGCGACGAGGGGGTCGTCGCTCGGCACGGTCTCCCGCATGGCCTGGAACAGCTGCTGGACGAAGACGCCTTGCAGCTGGAGTGCGGTCACGCGCAGGCGCGCTTCGATGGCATCGGCCGGCGCCGCGCCTCCGTCACGAGCGGGAGTTCCCTTGGGGGAGAGCGTGATCGCCATCACCGGATCTCGACATCCGCGGACAGCGCGCCCGCCTCGCGCAGGGCGACGAAGATCGACGCCACCGCGCGGGGCGAGGCGCCGAGGACGCGCAGCGCCTCGGCGATGCGCAGCGCGTTGGTACCCGAGGCCAGGCGCACCGGTGCGCTCTCGCCGGCACCGGACTGCGCGGGCGGCGCCGACGCGGAGTCCCCCGATGCCCCACCGATGCTGAGCGTGAGCCCCTCGTGCGACACCGTCGCGTCACCCACCGGCAGGTCACCTCCGGCGACGACGGTGCCCGCCCGCACATCGATGACGAGGACGGACCGGCGCGACGGCGCCACCCGAAGCTCGCGGATGCGTGCGAGCTGCTCGGTCCGCGTCGCCAGCTCCGCAGCGAGATTCAGCGCGATCGAGCCGGGATCCTCGACCGTCGCCGTGCCTGCGCCGATCTGTGCGTTCACGACCGTCGCGATGCGCACCGCGGTCCCGATGTCCGGCGTGCGGAGATTGATGCGCGCGGTCTGCGCGAAGTCCGGACGAGGGAGCGCACCCTCGACGACACCCCCGTGGGGGATGCGGGCGGTGTTGGCCCCCTCCCCTATCACCCGGTAGCCTCGCGCGGTCACGGCTTCGGTGATGAGGAGCGGGCCCTGTGCCGTCGCGAGCACCGGCCCGTCGGGGTCCGCCTGGAGAGGAGTCATCCAGAGCACACCGCCGCGCAGCGAATACGCGTCACCGATGGATGACACCTCGATGTTGAAGCGGGCGCCGGCGCGGAGCCAAGGGCTCACCTCCGCCGTCACGAGCACCGCGGCTGCATTGCGAGTGCGCATCGCCTCGGGCGGGACCTCGAGATCGAAGCGGCGGAGGATGTTGGCGACCGCCTGCACCGTCATCCCGCCACCGTGGCGAGGGCTGGTATTGCGGTCGCCGGTGTTCGTGAGCCCGACGACGATGCCGTACCCCACGAGGCGCACCGGGACGGCCTGTTCCTCGAGGCTCAACTCGGCAACTCGCACCTCCTGCGCGTGCATGGCGGACGCCGCCATGCGCGCGGCCAGGAGGACCGACTCGATGCAGCGCATCATGGCCAGAGCATGCCCAGGACGCGGCCGATCATCCCTCCGCGCGTCTTCCCGAGGTTGCCGGCGCTCTTGTAGGTGAGCTCAGCGTTCGCCACACGCGCGCTGAGGACGACGTTCTTGCGGGAAACGTCTTCGGGACGCACCCATCCCTTGAAGGCGAACTCCTGCTTGTTCCGATCGAGGTCGACGAGCTTCGTCCCCTCGACGCGGAGAAGGCCGTCGGGGTCGCGCTCCACCACCCGCACGCTCATCTCGCTGACGAAGCGGAGGTTGCGGCGCGCGATCCCCGACTGGTCGGACGACGACGACTTACCCGTGCGCATCGCCCCGGAGGGCGAGGTGGAGCCGGCGCCCCCCGGGAGATCGGCGGCGAGCCTCATGTCGCGGTCCTGGCGGTCGACTCCTCGCTGGTCCTTCGTCGCCGTCGCGAGCGTCGACTCGTCCAGCAGCACGGTGATGATGTCGCCGACGCCATAGTCGCGCCGGTCCGACGTCCACGAGGCGCGGCGCGGCGAGACGGGAGTGCCGGGCGTCGTTGCGACCGCAGCAGCGCCGCCCTGCGCGGCCGCCTGTGCGGCCGCCTGTGCGGGCGCCACGCTCGGCGTCGCAAGGAGCAGCACATGGGCGAGGAGCGCACCGGCGAGCCGTGCGCGCTCGACACGCATCGCACTCGGCCGCAGAGCCGCGCAGCGAACGACGAAGGCGGGCTGGGGGAGACGGCCGTATGTGCGGCGCGGAGGGGAGCTGTTGGAGGTGCACATGTGTGGCGTGGGTCAGTGAGGACGTTCGATGGCGACGACGCCGGGCGCGACGACGCGGCCGGACAGCAGGCGCGGGCGGGAATCCTCGTGGCCGCGCACACGAACGCGGCAGGGCTCGTCGACCGCGGCATCGCACAGCGCCTCGGCGCGGCGGCTGACGCGCACCGTGCCGTCGTCGTGGACGATGGTGATCGTCGCACCGCGCCGCACGACTCGCGGCGGCGCGATCGCCGGCGCCGCGAGCGGCTCGCCGAGCCGGATGGTGCGACGCGTGATCCAGCCGACGGGCGATGCCGATGCCCCCGTGTCCACCATGATGTCGTTGGCGGTCAACACGGAGTTCCGGGGCAGGTCGCGCGCGGCCACCTGGGCGAGAGCGTGTGACGGGATCGCGATCGCGAGCGCTGACGCAAGCAGCGGCACAAGAACCGCCATCCGGCCGCGCGAGGCTCGGGGGTGATGCGGCGCCAGGAATCCACTCCGCATCGGTCGCCTCAGCGCACCATTTGCGTCGTGGTCTGCGACATCTCGTCGGCCGCTTGCACCGCCTTCGAGTTGATCTGGTAGGCACGCTGCGCCTCGATCATGTCGACCATCTCCTGCACGATCTCCACGTTCGAGGTCTCGAGCATCCCGGTGACGAGGGCGCCCATCCCTTGTTCGTCCGGATAGCCGGTCATCGGCTCGCCCGCCGAGAGCGTCGCGGTGTAGAGGCTTCCGCCGCGCCCCTGGAGCCCTGCAGGGTTGATGAAGCGCGCCAGCTCGATGCGGCCGAGCTCGATCGGCTGGCCGTCCTTCGTGGCGCTGATGATGCCGGTGCGCGATATCGAGACATCGGTGGCGCCGTCGGGGAAGGTGATGCCGGGGACGACCTGGTAGCCGTCGTTCGTGACGAGCAGGCCCTTGTCGGAGAGCCCGAAGTTGCCGTCGCGCGTGTACGCCGTGCTGCCGTCGGGGAGCGACACCTGGAAGTAGCCGTCGCCCTGGATGCCGACATCGAGTGCGCGCCCCGTCTGCGCCATCGCACCCTGCGTCTCGAGCCGCGTCACCGCGACGAGGCGGACGCCACGCCCGACCTGGATCGCGTCGCGCGTCTCCGCGTCTGGCTGCCCGACCACGGTCATCTGCTGAACGTTCTGGTACAGCAGGTCGGTGAACTGCGCGCGGCTACGCTTGAACGCCGTCGTGTTGACGTTCGCGAGGTTGTTGGCGATGACCTCGGTGCGGGTCTGCTGCGCGGCCATGCCGCTGGCCGCGGTGCGAAGGGCGGGATTCATGGGAGGGAGTGAGGGAGGACAGGACGATTGGCGGGTCAGACCGGCTTGCCGAGCTGGTTGCTGGCGGTGCCGCGGATCTCGTCGAGGACACGAACGGCGCGCTCGACCGCGGCGTGTGCGCGCTGGACGTCGATCATGTCGACCATCGTGCCGACCGTGTTCACGTTGCTCCCCTCGAGAAAGCCCTGGCGGATCGTCCGCGCCTCAAGGGGGACCTCGGCGCGGCTGGTGCCGGGGATGAACAGGGAGGAGCCTTCGTGCTGGAGGTCGCCGGGCGCCGCCCGCTCGAAGCGCAGCACGTCGAGGCGCGCGCCGCCGACTGCCACGACTCCCGCCGCGTCGATCGTCAGCGTGCCGTCGAGCTCCCGGGGAACGGCGATCGGGCCGCGCGTGCCGAGCAACGGATTGCCGTTCGCGTCGACGAGGCGGCGCTCGGCATCGAGGTGCAGCGTGCCGCCGCGCGTGAAACGCTCGCCGTTCGCGGTCGCGACGACCAGGAAGCCATCCTGCTCGATGGCAAGGTCGAGCGGCTCGTTCGTCGCGCGGAGCGACCCGCTGGAGAGGTCGGTGGCTGTTGCGGCTGCCGGGAGTCCCGTGGGGGCAGTGGCGCGCCCCATGAGCCGTGCGAAGACCCGCTCCGCCTTGAAGCCGTCAGTCGTGGCATTGGCGAGGTTGTTGGCCACGACCTCCTGACGCCGCTCGAGGTACTGGAGCGCGCGCGCAGCACTCGCCATGCCGGTGGGCCCAGGGTTCGGGAGGGGGCGCATTGTTCGTGCGCTCAGGCGTCGCGAAGCGAGCGACAGGCGCGCTGCAGGGTGCGCAACGCCTTCGAGCGCACCTGCGACACGCGCGACTCGGTGAGCCCGAGCACCTCCGCGATCTCGTGCAGCTTGAGCTCCTCGAAGTAGTACAGCGTCAGGACGATCCGCTCCTGCTCCGCGAGGGCCAGCACCGCGCGGCGGAGGACCTCACGCTCCTGGCCGCGGGTGAGGACGTCCTCGATCGACTCCGCGTCGTCGGTCGTCATGAGGTCCCACGCCGAGGGCGCGCTCCCCTCACTGTCGCCTACGGGCCGGTCGAGCGAGACCTGCGTCGCGGACTCCAGGTCCGCCTGCCAACGCCAGTAGCTTCGCATGTCGATGCCGAGATGCGCCGCCACCTCGCGATCCTCGGGGGGGCGTCCCAGCTCGCGTGCGAGGGTTGCCCGCGCAGCGGCGATCTCGCGCGCCTTTCGCCGTACGGAGCGCGGCACGTGATCCTGGCGCCGCAGCTCGTCGAGGATCGCGCCGCGGATGCGCGGCACGGCAAAGGTGCTGAAGGCGAGGCCGCGCTGCGCCTCGAATCCACTGACGGCGCTCATGAGTCCGAGAACCCCGGCGCTCACCAACTCGTCGGCATCGACCTCCGACGAGAGCGAGCGCGCCACCTGCTGCGCGACGTGGTGCACGAGATTCAGGTTCTCCTGCACCAGCGCATCGCGCGCGCTCGTGTCACCGGCCGCCATCGCCGCCCAGCGGTCGAGGGAGGCATCGGGCATCGCCGACGTGACGGAAGAGGGAGGGAGGGCGGA
The DNA here is from genome assembly GCA_001724275.1 of Gemmatimonadetes bacterium SCN 70-22. Classification (NCBI taxonomy): domain Bacteria; kingdom Pseudomonadati; phylum Gemmatimonadota; species Gemmatimonadetes bacterium SCN 70-22. The sequence continues at coordinate 7,109 of MEDZ01000007.1, read as the reverse complement.
CGACATGGCGGGCGCGGCGAGCGGAGGCGACGAGGAGGGCCAGGAGACGGCGGTCACTTGCGACGAGGGGCGGCGGGGAGCGAGATGACTCGGGAACAGGCAGGGGCCATGCCCCTCGACCGAGTTGTACGAACTCGTTGCGGCACTTGCGCTTGCCAACTCGCGACACGATCGCCCCGCAGGGACGTTTCCTGCCCACCGGCAGCACGTGCCGCACGCATCACGGCGAGAATTGCCGGCGCGATCATCTCAGTGCGTCCGCGGGGCGCAGCGGCAGCAGCGCGCGCGCCAGGTGTGCGGCCGTCGTGCGCGTCGGCGACCCGTATGTGGAGTCGGCGATCGACATCCCGCCACCGATCGCACGCGGCAGAATGGGATCGTCGGGAAGTCCGGTGAGCACGCGTACGTCGGCCCCGAGCAGCGCCTCGCACGCGTCGGCCAGCGTGCGGCTGGCGGACGTTCCCCGGTCGCGCTCGAGTCGCGCAGTGGTCACGGCCACCGGCAGCGGGCGATGCGCCGCACCGCCGGCAGCGCCGGCGTGCTGCCGCAAGACCTTCGCGGCCGCGTACGACGCCGCGATCGCTTCGCGCGCCTCGCCGGTGAGGATCAGCGCCGCCGGGGCGTGCGCAGTGGGGCCGAGCGCGAGCGCGGTCATCACGTCCCCGACCCATCGCATGGTCGCCCACTGACGGCCTGCGTCGAACACGACCACGTCGTGCGCGCCCGCATGCGCGAGCACGCGCGCCCGCGCGTCGTCGGCGAGGGCGCGGGCATCGGCCCCGCCCGACCACAGCGCGAAGTGGTCGGCGAGAGGGAGATGCGTGAGAGACGGGACCGCCGCGCCTGCACCGAACAGGCGTGCGACCGGTGAGACACCGTGCGCGCGTGCCCAGTCGCCGGCGGCGTCCACGAGCAGCACCGACGCGCCGGTGTCGTAGGCCGCGAGCGCGATGAGCCCCGCCGTGGTCGTGGTCCCGAGCTGTGGAGTGCCCGCCGCGACCACAAGGGCGGCAGGCAGGCGCTCGACGAGCGGGGCGCCTGGCGTCGCGACGTCCATCGACCAGTCCATCACGCGGCGACCACCTGCGCCGGCATCTCCCACGACGCGACCTTGCTGATCTCAACCGACGGAGGGAGCTCGGCGAGCGAGAGCACGGGGACCTGTGGAAATACCGGATCGAGCATCCGTCGCATGTGCAGGCGAAGGTGACTGGGCACGATCAGCGGGGCGGGACGCCCCACGCTGCCGTGATGCGTGGACAGTTCGGCGAGCTGCCCGATGAGGTTCGGAAGCACGTCGGGACCCAGCGGCGCCGACACCTGACCGGGGCGCGGACTGAAGAGCGATGACAGCGCCTGCTCGAGTCGCGGCCCGACCGTGATGGCGTAGACGGTGCCGGATTCGTCGGCGAACTGCCGCGCGATGACGGGACCGAGCGCGCGACGCGCATGCTCCGTGAGCAGCTCGGGATCCTTCGTGGAATCCGCGGCGTCGCCGATCGACTCGAGGATCGTCACGAGGTCGCGGATCGGCACGCGTTCGCGCAACAGCCGCTGCACTACGCGATGCACGACGCCGAGCGACAGCTTCGCGGGGACGACCTCCTCCACGAGCGCGGGGTGCGTCTTCTTCAGCGTGTTGAGGACCTCCTGCACATCCTGCCTCCCGAGCACCTCGGCGGCGTGCGCCTTGAGCACCTCGAGCAGGTGCGTCGTGATCACCGTCGTGGCATCGACGACGACGTAGCCGAGCGCCTCCGCGTCGGACTTCCGGTTGCCAGCGATCCACTTGGCCCGCATGCCGAAGCTGGGATCGACGGTGTCGATGCCGTCGACGATGCCGCTGGTGTGGCCGGTGTCGACGGCGAGGAAGAAGCGCGGGAGCACCTCGCCGCGCGCCACCTCGGTCCCGCGGAAGCGGATGACGTAACCGTTGGCCGCGAGGCCGGCGTTGTCGCGCGTACGCACCGCCGGCATCAGGATCCCCAGCTCGAGCCCCGCCTGCTTGCGCAGCAGGGCGAGCTTCTCCATGAGGTGGCCGCCGGACTGCTCCTGCACCAGGCTGACCAGGCCGAAGCCCACGTCGAGCTCGATCGTGTCGGTCTGCAGGAGGTCCTCGAGCGGGTCGGCCGGCGGCGCCGGTGGCGCGTGCTCCGCCACCTGCGCGGCCGTGCGGCGCTTCTCCTCGCTGCGCTGCGCCGCACGTCCGACGAGGAAGAGCCCGGCGCCGAGCACGAGGAACGGGATGGCCGGGAGCCCGGGGATGACCGCGAAGAGCGCGAGTACGCCGGCGGAGAGGTACATCGGCTTCGACTGCGCGCCGAGCTGCGTCGCGACCGTGACGCCCATGCGATCCTCGCCCCCCGCATGCGTCACCATGATGCCAGCCGCGGTGGAGATGATCAGCGCGGGCACCTGCGTGACGAGCCCATCGCCCACCGAGAGGACGGTGAACTTCGCGAGCGCCTCACCGAACGGCAGCCCCTTCTGGATCACGCCGATGAAGAAGCCGCCGATGATATTGACCGCGGTAATCAGCAGTCCGGCGATCGCGTCGCCCTTCACGAACTTCGAGGCGCCGTCCATGCCGGCGTAGAAGTCGGCATGGCGCGTGATCCGCTCGCGCTTCCGCTCGGCCTCGACGTGGTCGATGTGCCCGGCGTTGAGCTGGGCGTCGATCGCCATCTGCTTGCCGGGCATCGCATCGAGGACGAAGCGCGCCGAGACCTCGGCCACGCGCCCCGAGCCCTTCGTGATCACGATGAAGTTGATCGTGATCAGGATGAGAAAGAGGATCAGCCCGACCGCGTAGTTGCCGCCGATGACAAAGTTGCCGAACGCCTGGATGATGGCGCCGGCGTGCCCGTCCGACAGGATGAGGCGTGTCGAGGCGACATTCAACACCAGGCGATACAGCGTCAGCAGCAACAGCAACTGCGGGAACGACGAGAAATCGAGCGGGTCGGTCGCCTGCAGGGCCACGAGCAGCACGACGAGCGAGAGGCCGATCGACAGCGCGATCCCGAGGTCGAGGAGCACCGCCGGGAGCGGAATCACGAAGAGGGCGATCACCACCAGCACCGCGATGGCGAACGCCACTTCGGCGGTGGGAGCGCGGCGGGCCGGCCCGTCGCCGATGAGGGTGGCGATCGGACCGGTGAGGGCGCGCCATGACGTGGGGGGGGGTGGCTGGGTCTGACTCACGCCAGACGGCAAGGCAGGGCACATACCGCTCGTGCGCGCAAGCCAACGATCGCGGCTGCAACGACTTGCGAATTCGCTTGCCCTTCGGCCGGATCGGGCAACACCTGCCGAGCGGCAACTGCTGCCTGACGCGAGCTGGCGGAAGTTGCCTCCCGACGTGATGCGCGGCGCCCTCGCTCGGTGTCTGCCTCTGCCTCCTGCAACGCCTGGTTCGACTTCCCTGTTGGGACACGCGTCGAAGCGGCGGGGGGACTGCGACCGCGCGTCGTCGCCTCACGCCTGGCCCTGTGTTCCCGGCGCTCCCCCGCCCCGGCGTGCGCCGCGTCAGAGCACTTGCGCCGGCGCGTAGCCTCGCGCGCGGTACACGAAGCCCAGCACCTCGGCGACGGCGGCCCAGAGCTCGGGGGGGATCACCGTGCCCACCGCTGCCGCCCCCCACAGGGCGCGCGCGAGCGGCTTGTTCTCGATCACCGGGACGCCGGCTTCATGCGCCAGCTCGCGAATGCGCCTGGCGACGAGCTCCTGGCCCATGGCGAGCACGATCGGCACGGGCGCGACCTCCGGGTCGAAGAGGATCGCGACCGCAATGTGCGTCGGGTTCGTGACGACCACGTCGGCCCTGGCGACGTCGCGCAGCATCTGGCCCTGCGCGTAGCTTCGCGCGATCTCGCGTCGGCGGCCCTTCACGTGCGGGTCACCCTCATCCTCCTTGAACTCCTGCTTCAGCTCCTCGCGCGTCATGCGCAGCGACTTCTCGTGCTGCCACCACTGCCAGCCGTAGTCGGCGGCGCCGAGGGCCAGGTAGGCGATGCCCGTCCAGAGGAAGAGGCGCGCGATGTAGCGATGGAGGAAGTCGAGCAAGGCGAAGGGGCCGCCCTGCGCCAGCGCCGTGGTCTCCGGAATCGCCGCGCGAAGCGCGACGTACGCCACGCCACCGATCGCCAGGAGCTTCAACACCGACTTGACCATCTCGACGAGCTGGCGGGCGCTGAAGATGCGCTTCGCGTTATGCGCGGGGCTGAGGCGCTCGAGCTTCGGCTGGAGGGGCTTGGCCGTGAACGTCCCGCGCGCCTGCGCGGCGGCGATCGCGAAGGTGATCGCCGCGATCGCTCCGGCGAGGAGCAGCGTAGCCATGCCCGTCTTCGCAGCGGCCCGGCGGAAGAGCGCGGTGGCGGCGCCCGGCGTCAGCTCGATGGCGCCGGCAGCGGCAAGGCTCTCTCCCATCAGTTCGCGCAGCGCCTCGCCGAGTCCTGGGGCGAGCGCGCGCAGGACCATCGCGCAGCCGAGCAGCGACAGCGCGATGGTGAGGTCCTGGCTGCGGGGGAACTGCCCCTCGTCGACGGCTTTCTGTCGCCGTCGCGGGGTCGCCTCCTCGGTGCGTTCCTGTCCGCTCTCCTCCGCCATGTTCCCTCGCGGGCGTCACTGCCCGCGGGCGAGGATCCCGAGCAGCTGCCCGGACCGGCTCCCGAAGGAGAGCCACCAGTCGCCGAGCAGCATGCCGATGAACGGCACCGCGAGCGCGAGCGTGATCAGCCCGACGCCGATCTGCAGCGGGAAGGCGACGCTGAGCAGGTTGAGCTGCGGGGCGGCACGTCCGAGGACCGCGAGCGCGGTGTTGGCGAGCACCGCGGCGGCAATCGCGGGCGCCGCGAACTGGAGCCCCAGCGAGAAGAGCGCGTCGCCCTGGAGCACGAGCGCCCGCAATCCGTCGGCGGTGTGAAGCGTCGCGCCGAGCGGGAGCCGCTGCACGCTCGTGGCGAGCGCCTCGAGCATCACCAGGTGCCCGTTCACCGCGAACATGATCACGGTGGCGAAAAGGGTGAAGAACTGCTGCAGCGCGGTGGAGTCGTGTCCGCCGAGGGGGTCGAAGATCGCGGCGCCGGAGAGGCCGGCCTGCATCCCCGCCGCCTCGCCGGCGACGCTCGCCGCACCGACGAGGATCGCGGCGCCCACGCCGATCACGACGCCGACGAGTGCCTCGCCGAGCATGGCGGCAGGCGTGATGACGAGCGCGAGGCCGGAGGCCGTCGCCCGCTGGTGCGCGATCGGCGCCAGCAGCACCGTCAGGAGGATCGTGAGCCCCGCGCGGAGCGGCGTCGGGACGTTCCGCGCGCTGAACGCCGGCGCGACGAGCAGGAGCCCCGTCACGCGCATGCCCAGCAACGCGAGGGCCGCCGTCATCCCCGGGGCGAAGAGATCCACGCCGTTCCCCCGGTGCTCAGCGTGCCAGCATCGGCAGGCTGCGGTACAGCTCCACCGTGTATTCCCGCATCATCGTGAGCATCCACGGCAGGGTGACCAGGAAGACCCCCCCAACGGCGAGAAGCTTGGGGAGGAAGGAGAGCGTCTGCTCCTGGATCTGCGTCAACGACTGGAAGACGCTCACGAGCAGGCCGACCACCAGGGCGACGACGAGCATCGGCGCCGCCAGGAGCGCCATCGTCACAAGCGCGTGTCGCGCCAGTTCCACCGCGAGCTGTTGCGACATGCGCGGCGGCTCAGGCGACGGCTACGTCGCGAACGTCGGCGCGCGTGGCGCCATCGCACGCGCCGCGAAAGAGCGCCGCGATCTGCGATTCGTCCGAGAAGACGACGCGCACCGCGCCGGCGCGGGCGTGCCCGGCGCGCAGGTCGAGCAGCGCGCTCGCCGCCTCCGCGGGCGACGCGACCGGCTCCAGCGGGAGCTGGGCACGTGGCGCGGCGGCCAACGCGTCGAGGACGCGCTCCACCAGCTCGGGAGCGGTGTCCGCCCAGGCGCGGAGCATCGGATCGGCATCGAAGCGGCTCATGAAGTCACGGAGAGTGGCGCGCACGAGGCGGCGCGGGTGAAGGTGTCGGACGGGCGAGCGTCACCGGAAGCTCGTGACGAGACTCTGCATCACGAGCGACCAGCCATCGACGAGCACGAACAGCAGCAGCTTGAACGGCAGTGACACCATCGCCGGTGGCAGCATCACGAAGCCCATGCTCATCAGCGTGGACGACACGACGACGTCGATGACCAGGAAGGGGAGCAGCACGGCGAACCCGATCGCGAAGGCGGTGCGCAGTTCGCTCGTCGCGAAGGCAGACATCAGCGTCACGAGCGGCACGTCGGCGAGCGAAGCGGGCGCCGCCGCGCCGCTCATCCGCACGAAGGCGCGAACGTCGGAGGGGCGCGTCTGGCGCAGCATGAAGGCACGAAGCGGCTTGGCACCGATCTCCAGCATCTCCCCCTGCTCCATGCGCCCGTCCATCCACGGGGTGATCGCGTCCCGGTTCACCTGGCTCAACGTCGGGCCCATCACGAAGAAGGTGAGGATGAGCGCCAGCGCGGCGATGAGCTGGTTCGGCAGCCCGGTCTGCGTCCCGACGCCCTGCTTCACGAAGTGGAGCACGAGGAGGATGCGCGTGAAGCTCGTCATCATGAGGACGAGCGTCGGGAGCAGCGTGAGCAAGCCGAGCATGACGACGACTCCGACGGTACCGGAGAGTCGCACTCCACCGGCGCCACCCGCCCCTGCGGCGCCCGGTGTGCCCAGCTGGAGATCGAGCTGCGGCGCGAGGCGCGTCACGACCTGGGACGCCGTCGCGACCGCGTTGCCGGTCCCCGCGGCCGGCGTGGTGGCCTGAACCGGCGTGGTGGCCGGCGCCGGCGCGATCGGCTGGGGCGAGGCGGGGAGCGTGGGGCGCGTCGTCGGCGCGGCCACGCCCTGCGACGGTGGGCGTTGCGCAGGACCCGGCGGGCTGGAGGCGGCCGTCGCGCCCTGCGCGAGGAGCGGCGCGATCGCTGCGGCGCCGGCCAAGGCAGCGAGGATCAGGAGAATGCCCCAACCGAGTGTCAGGCGGCGCTTCGCCGCCGCTGGGGGAACGCTCGCGCCGGCAGGCGCCGCGCTGCGCACCGCGCCGGCAGGCGCCGCGCTGCG